>NZ_JBEZLP010000030.1:0-139962 GCF_040652195.1 Streptomyces sp. NPDC048278 | reverse complement strand
CTACGAGCGCAAGCCGGAACACTTCCTCGCCTTCACCGCCATCGCCGCGACCCTCATATGTCACCGCCGACTCACCAAATGAAATGGCGTCTAAGGCGGCGCAGTGGTCGGTGACCAACGCGCTGCGCGTCGCCCTGCGGGAGCAGGGGACGCTGGTCGTCGGGGTGCACGTCGGCTGGGTGGACACCGACGCCGCCGCGAGCGTCGACGAGCCGAAGACGGATGCGGCCGAGGTGGCCGCGCAGACCATGGACGCGATCGCCCGCGACGAGCCCGAGGTCCTCGTCGACGAGACGGCCCGCCGGGTCCGGGCCGCGCTCTCCGGCCCGCTGGAGCTCCTCTACCCGACCGGCTGATCGCACGACCTGATCGTGCGACCGTGGAGTCAGCAGACCGACGCGACACAACGGTGAGGTGGAGCCATGCAGACCGACTTCGACGTCGTCGTCCTGGGAGCCGGGCCGGGCGGCTACGTGGCCGCGATCCGCGCCGCCCAGCTGGGCCTGCGCACGGCCGTCGTGGAGGGCCGCTTCTGGGGTGGCGTCTGTCTGAACATCGGCTGCATCCCGGCGAAGGCGCTGCTGCGCAACGCCGAGGTCGCCCAGCTGATCCTGCACGACGCCGAGAAGTTCGGCGTGAAGATCAGCGGGGAGGTGGGCCTGGACTACCGTGCCGCCTACGAGCGCAGCCGGGTGGTGGCCGACGGGCGCGTCAAGGGCGTCGGCTACCTCATGCGCAAGAACAGCATCGAGCAGTTCGAGGGGCAGGGCACCTTCTTCGACCCGCACACCCTCCAGGTACGCATGCAGGACGGCGAGACGACGCTCTCCTTCCGCTCCTGCATCATCGCGACCGGCTCGACCGTGAAGCTGCTGCCCGGTACCACGCTGGGCCGCCGCGTCGTCACCTACGAGGAGCAGATCCTCTCCGACACCCTCCCGTCCAGCATCGTCATCGCGGGTGCCGGGGCCATCGGCGTCGAGTTCGCCTACCTGCTGCGCTCCTACGGCGTCGAGGTCACGCTGGTGGAGTTCCTGGACCGCATCGCCCCGCTGGAGGACGAGGAGGTCTCGGCCGAGCTGACCAGGCGCTTCAAGCGGCAGGGGATCAAGGTCCTGACCTCCACCGCGGTGCAGTCCATCGAGGAGACCGCGGACGACGTCCGCGTGACCGTCCGTTCCGGCGACACGGAGCAGGTCCTGGAGGCGGAGAAGGTACTCCAGGCCACCGGTTTCCAGCCGCGGACGGCCGGCTACGGGCTGAGCAGCACCGGGGTACGCCTCACCGAGCGCGGGGCCATCGACATCGACGGGTACTGCCGTACCAGTCAGCCGCACATCTACGCCATCGGCGACGTCACGGCGAAGCTGATGCTCGCGCACACCGCGGAGGCGATGGGCGTCGTCGCCGCGGAGAGCATCGCCGGCGCGGAGACCATGGAGCTGGACTACCGCATGATCCCGCGCGCGACGTTCTGCCAGCCGCAGATCGCCAGCTTCGGCTGGACCGAGGCCGAGGCCCGCGCCCAGGGCTTCGACGTACGGGTGGCGAAGTTCCCCTTCACGGCCAACGCCAAGGCGCACGGCCTCGGCGACACGGTCGGGTTCGTGAAACTCGTCAGCGACGCGCGGTACGGCGAACTGATCGGCGGTCACCTGATCGGACCGGACGTGACGGAGCTGCTGCCCGAGCTGACGCTCGCCCAGAAGTGGGACCTCACGGTGCATGAACTCGCCCGGAACGTGCACGCCCACCCGACGCTGAGCGAGGCGGTCCAGGACGCCCTGCACGGGCTCGCCGGACACATGATCAACCTCTGACCGGCCCTGCCCGCACCCGCTCCTGCGCGTGTCGCGGCGGTCGTACGATGACGTGACCGCCCAGCAGCCACCCCGAGGAGTCACCGTGGCCCGCCCCCGCACCGCCGCCCGCACCGTGGAGCACCCCGAGCTGTCCGAGGTCTCGCTCCAGCAGGGGCTGGAGGCGCTGGTGGACCCGGTGCGGCGCATGGTGGTGTCGCAGCTGGCCCGCACGGGGGAGGACCTGAGCTGCGGGACGTTCGTCGCACCCGTCTCGCTCTCGACGCTGACGCACCACTTCGCCGTGCTGCGCGAGGCCGGCGTGATCCGGCAGTACTACGTCGGGACCACGAAGATGAACACGCTCCGCACCGACGAGATGGAGCTGCGGTTCCCCGGGCTGCTCTCCGCGGTGCTGTCCGCCGCGGCGCTGGGGGCGGAGGCGGGTGCGGGCCGGAACGGCCGGTGACCTTGTTTCGATCGCGCTCGAATTCTTGCCGTCCCCCGTCGGCCTCCGGCGGCGGACCCGCGTGCGGGGCGCCGGTGTGACGGCCGTCAGTGCCCCGCGGCTGCCGCCATCCGGGCCGCCGCGTCGTGGATGAGCCGGGCGTGCAGCTCGAACAGGGCCACCAGGTCGACCGAGTCGCCCTTGACCTCGCGGTGCACGAAGAGGCCGTCGGCGCCGGCGACGGCGTAGGTGGCGAGGGTGTGCACGTCGTCCTCGGCCAGGGCCGGGAAGAGGCCGGTGATGATCTCGGCGATGCGCCGGTGGGCAACGTCGCGGACCTGGAGGAAGACGGTACGGCCACGGGGCTCGGCGGGGCGGCGCTCCAGCGCGAGCATCAGCCCGAGACGCAGGAAGTCCGGGGCGGCGAGGAGGGACCTGGCCACGTTCGCCGCCATCAGGGCGACCCGTTCCAGCGGGGTGCCCGCGTCGCCGCCGGGCAGTTCGACGGCCTTGAGCCAGGTCTCGAAGCTGCGCTCGATGACGGCCGCGATCAGGTCGTCCTTGTCCTTGAAGTGCCAGTAGATCGAGCTGGCCGGCAGCCCGCACTTGGCGCTGACGGCCGCTATGGAGGTTCCGTCGTAGCCGCGCTCGCCGGCGATCTCGACGGTGGCGTCCAGGATGCGCTGGCGCGACTCCACCCCGTTCGCGCGCTTCCTGCGCGCCGTCTGCGGCCCGGTCATCTCTGCGCCTCTCGGGGATCGCGGCGGCCGGGTGGCGGGCCGCCTCTGCGGTGAACACTCTAATTGGAACATCCCCTACAGCAGGAACCGTCTGCCGCTCGCGGTCCTCGCCCGGGCCGTCCGGCAGGCCGAGGCGGCGGCCCCTGGAGCGCGCGGTCCGGCCGGACACGCGTGAGGTGTTCAGGATCCGTTCAGGACGATGGTGTCAAAGTCGGTCAAAGCGACCACCCCTCCGTGGTCGCTCACGGCAGGGCGCGCGTCCCCTCGTACCGCTCGCGGAGCGCGCGCCCTGTGGCACGACCGAACAGGAGCCCCCCACCTTGGACCAGTCCGAAGTCCTCACCGGCGCCGCGGCGCAGGGCAGGATCATGTCGGCGGCGAAGAAACTCCCGGAGGTGACACTGGCGTTCTGGATCATGAAGATCGCCGCCACCACCCTCGGAGAGACCGCCGGCGACCTCTTCGCGCAGACCCTGAAGCTCGGTTACTTCCTCACCACGATCGCGCTGTTCCTGCTGTTCGTGGTGACGCTGGCCGCCCAGCTCCGGTCCCGCCGCTACCACCCGTTCTTCTACTGGACGGTCATCCTGTCCACCAGCATGGCCGGCACCACCATGTCCGACTTCATGAACCGCGACGCCGGACCCGAGTACCTCTCGGGCGGCACCACGTCACTCGGCTGGGGACCCCAGGGCCTCGGCCTCGGCTACCCGGTCGGCGCGGCGATCCTGGTCTCGATCCTGCTGGCCGTCTTCGCGGTCTGGAAGGCGACCGGCATGACCTTCCGGATCCGGGAGATCGTCAGCCTCCGCGGCGAGACCCTGTTCTGGGCGGCGATCCTCGTCTCCAACACCCTCGGCACCTCGATGGGCGACTTCCTCTCCGACAGCTCCGGCCTCGGCTACGCGGGCGGCGCGCTGCTGGTGAGCGGGGCGCTCGTCGTCCTGGCCGCGCTGATGAAGGTGCCCGCGGTCCCCAACGTCCTGCTGTTCTGGATCGCGTTCGTCCTCACCCGGCCGCTCGGCGCGACCGCGGGCGACTTCCTGACCAAGCCGGCCGCCAAGGGCGGACTCGACCTCGGCACGGCCGGTTCCTCGGCCGTGCTGCTGGCCGTCCTGCTCGGCCTCATGGCCTACGCGCAGGTCCGGGAGCGCCGGACTTCCTCCGGGGCCACGCACTAGGTCACCGCGACGGGCCGCCCGGCGGCTCATCCGGCGGGCAGGTCGGCCAGGAAGCGAGCCCCCGGGGCGTACCCGGGATCGTGGGACACCTCGCCGCCGACGGACCTGGCCAGGCGCCGCGCGAGCGGCAGCCCGAGGCCCGCGCCGTCGTGCCCGTCCCCGGGATCGGCCCGGCGGCCGGGTTGGAAGAGGTCGCCCACGAACGCCTCCGGTACGCCGGGACCGTCGTCGGTGACACTGATCCGCACCCCGCCGGGCACCGGACGCGCGGACACGGTCACCGTGGAGTGCGCGTACCGGAGCGCGTTGGCCAGCAGCGGGCTGACGATGCGTTCGAGAAGGGCGGGCCGCACCCCCGCCGACGGCTCCGGACCGGCCGCGTCGACGACGGCCTTCACCCGCTCCGGCGTCCCGAGCCGGTCGACCAGCCGGTGCAGGACCGGCACGACGGGCGTGGCGCCGGGGGCCGTGCCGGGGGTGTGCGCCTCCGCACGGGCGTCGTCCAGCAGCGTGTCGCAGATGGTGCGCATGGCCTGGGCGGCCTCGGCGATCACCTCGTGGGTGGCCCGGGTCTCGGCGCCGGAGCGCGGACGGGCCCGCCACCAGTCCAGCTCGATGATGATCCGGGTGAGCGGGGTGCGCAGCTCGTGGGAGAGTTCCCCGGTCAGCTGCCGCTCGTGCCGCAGCACGGTCCGGATGCGGTCCAGCAGCGCGTCCAGCGAGGAGCCGAGGCCGGCGAGTTCGGCCGGGTGGCCGGCGGCGCCGAAGCGCTCGTCGGAGCCCGCCGCGCTCCACTCGGTGGCCTGGTCCGTCATGGTGCGCACCGGACGCAGCGCCCGCCCGACGGCGAGACGGGTCAGCACGTAGGTGCACGCCAGCATGACGGAGTCCAGGACCAGGGAGCCCAGCAGCACGGCGTCCGCCGAGTTGCGGTAGGGCGCGAGATCCAGGGCGGTGACGACCGTCGCCGTGCTCCGGCGCCCGGCCACGGAGTGGGCGCACAACCGCACGGACCGGGGATTCCCGGCCGCCACCGTCGTACAGACACCGTTCCCCCGTACGGCGAGCCGGGCGGCGGCCTCGGTCAGGGTGCCGCCGGCGGCGGCGGACGGGGGCTTCTCCAGCAGCCGCGCCCCGGTGTAGATCCAGACGTTGGCGTCGAGGAGCCGGTCGTTGACGGTCTCCAGGACCCGTACCCGCGAGCCGCTGGTGTCCACGGTGGTGGCGACGGCCGCCGCGCGGTTGCCCAGCTCCGCGTCCGCCTGGTGCTGAAGGTGCCGGTCCATGACGGCGTTGAACGCCACCGTCAGGACGGTCATCAGCAGGGCCGCGGTGGTCACCGCCACGAGCGAGAGCCGACCGCGCAGCGTGCGCGGGGCCACGCGGAGCAGGGGGCCCTTCATGACAGCCGGTGGCCGATCCCGCGCGTCGTCCCGAGGCTCAGGCCGCTGCCCGTCTCGCGCAGCTTGCGGCGCAGCCGGCTCAGGTACTGGTCCAGGGTGTTGTCGCTGACCTGGGCCCCGTCCGGCCACGCCGCCCGCACCAGGTCCCGGCGGCTCACGATGCCCCCGCCCGCGGCCACCAGCGTGGCCAGCAGCCGGAACTCCGTCGGGGACAGCTCGACCAGGGCCTCGCCGACGCGCGCGCTGTGCCGGGTCGCGTCCAGGACCAGGTCCCCGGCCGTCGCCACCGTCGGCGGCGCGGACCGTTTGAGGGCGGCCCGCAGCCGGGCGGCGAGTTCGGCCAGGTGGAACGGCTTGGGGAGGTAGTCGTCGGCGCCCGCGGAGAACCCGGAGAGGCGGTCGGTGAGGTGGTGGCGGGCGGTGAGGAAGATGATCGGCGCCGCGAACCCGTTGGCGCGCATCGCCTGGCACACGTCCCGGCCGTCCGCGTCCGGCAGCCCGACGTCCAGGACGACCGCGCCGATGTCGTCCCCGGCCAGCCGCAGGGCGGTGGCCCCGTCGGCGGCGGGCACGGGCTCGAAGCCCTCGTCGGCCAGCCCGCGGCGCAGCACGTCCCGCAGGGCGTGGTCGTCCTCCACCACCAGGATCCTGTGGCGCATGGTCCTCCGTCGTGGCTACGGCCGAACCGCGGCCGGGGTCGGGACGGTCACCCGCGTTCCTCCTGGGACCCGGCGGCGCGCCGGCCCCGGTACACCTCGGAGAGGACGGGGATCAGCGACACGACCACGATCAGCGCCACCAGCGGCAGCAGGTACCGGTCGACGTTCGGGATCGACGAGCCCAGGGCGTAGCCCGCGAGGGTGAGGCCGAGACTCCACACGAGGCCGCCGACGACCTGCCACTGGGTGAACGTCCGCACCGGGACCTCCAGCGCACCCGCCATCGGGTTGAGCACGGTGCGCACCACCGGCACGAAGCGCGCCAGGACGATCGCCTTCGCGTGGCCGTACCGGTCGAGGAAGTCCTCGGCGCGCTGTACGCCTTCGTGCAGCCGCCGGGAGCGGCTGCGCGCCAGCAGGGCCCCGCCCGCCTTCCGGCCGAGCAGGTACCCGAACTGCGCCCCGGCCAGCGCGCCCACGGCCGCGGCCACGAGCAGCGGTCCCAGGGACAGGTGCAGGCTCCCCGACGCCGAGCCGGTGCAGAGCAGGCCGGCCGTGAACAGCAGGGAGTCGCCCGGCAGGAAGAACCCGATCAGCAGCCCCGTCTCGGCGAACATCACCACCCCGACGCCCAGCACGCCGAAGGCCGACAGCAGCGAATGGGCGTCGAGCACGTTCACGGCCAGCTGTGATGCCGCGACGATCGGTGTGGTCATGAACGGGGGCCCTTTCCGGCGGACGGTCTCACCTGAACACCTGAACGACTACAACTTTGTAGACGTCGTACGGAACTCTAGACGATCGCGGCCGGGCGACGGAGCGCCCGCGGACGCGGCAGCCGCACTCGAACACACCTGCGTACCACCTGCTCGACCGCCGTGACCAGGGAGTTCCCCGTGGCATTCAGGTTGCGTTCAGGCCCGGCGCGCGGACCTGAAACTCATGCACCAGAGGTGCTCAAGCATTGGCAAAGACATCTGTGGCACCGGGTGCGCGGCGTGTCATCGTGCCGCTCATGACCACAGAGCACCTCCTCGACGACCGCTCCCGCGTTCCCCTGCGCACCATGGCGAACAAGGTCCCGGAAGTCACCGTCTACTTCTGGATCATCAAGGTGCTCACCACCGGGATGGGCGAGACCGCGTCGGACCTGCTGGCCCGGGTCCTCGGCCCGATCCCGGCCGTCGGCCTCGGCGGTCTCCTCCTGGCGGTCTCCCTGGTCGTGCAGTTCGCGGTCCGCCGGTACATCGCCTGGGTGTACTGGACCGCGGTCGTCATGGTCAGCGTCTTCGGCACGATGGCCGCCGACGTCCTGCACGTCGGTCTCGGCGTGCCCTACGCGCTGTCCACCCCGTTCTTCCTCGTCGTGCTGGCCGGGGTCTTCGCCCTCTGGTACGCCGTCGAGCGGACGCTGTCCATCCACGGCATCCGCACCCGCCGGCGGGAGACCTTCTACTGGGCGACCGTCCTCGCCACCTTCGCCCTCGGTACCGCCGCCGGCGACCTGACCGCCACCGCGGGCCTCGGCTACTTCGGCTCGGTGGTCCTCTTCGCCGTCGCGATCAGCCTCCCCGCGATCGCCCACCGCGGCCGTGCCCTGAACGCCGTGGCCGCCTTCTGGACGGCCTACGTCATCACCCGGCCGCTCGGCGCCTCGCTCGCCGACTGGATGGCCGTCGGCCACGGCCGGGGCGGGCTCGGTCTGGGACTGGCGCCGGTGACCCTCGCCTGGACGGCCGCCATCGTCTGCTTCGTCGGCTACCTGGCCGTCTCCCGCCGGGACACGTCGGGTCTCGAATCGGCCTGAGCGACACGGCCCCCGCAGCCGGGCGGAGCCGCGCACGCGTTTTCTGCGTCTTGCTCCCCGGGGAGTCTCCGCCCGCACCGCGCCGCCGTCCCGGCGCTGCCGGTGCGGCGGAGCGCGTGGCTTCGGCTTGAGGGGAACGGACGTTGCGCCGTGGGTACAAGTGGGTGGACCGTGAGCTCGCCGGGCTGGATCCGGAGACCGACTGGGAGCGGATGATCTCGCTCTACGTCGGCTACAAGGTCCCGGAGTTCGCCCTGGCGACCATGCTCTATCCGGGCACCATGCGCATGATGCAGCCCGGTCCCACGGCCGCGACCCTCGCGCACACCGCGAAGCTGACGACGCGGCCCGAGCGGCGCTACCAGGACGCCAACCGCCTCCTGATGGCCTGGATGGTGGACGGCCTGTCCAGCGCGGCGGGGCGCGCCGCCGCCGACCGGCTCAACCGCATCCACCTGGCGGTCGCCCGGGCCACCCCGCACCTGCCCGGCAACTTCGACGACACCGACGACTTCGTCTACCCCCTCGTCCTGCTCGCCACCTACGGCGACCGCCTGCAGACCTCGCTGGGACTGCCCGGCACCGCCGAACCCATGAAGACCGCCTGGCACCGCTGGGCGCAGACCCTCTTCCGCCTCCTGGAACGCGAGTCCGGACCCCTCGCCGACGCGTACTTTCCCGAGGACTGGGACGCGATGACCGAGTTCGCCGCGAAGTTCGACGCGCGGCCGTACGAGCCGACGGAAGCCGGACACGCCGTGGCGACCGCGATGACGGACTACTTCGCCGAGCGCTGGTTCCCGGCGCCCTTACGGGCGTTCGGCAGGGACCTGACCCGCTACCTGGCCGGCGACCGGGTCTGCCGGCTCCACCGGATGGGCCGGCTCGGCCCCGGCCGCGAACGCGTCGTCCGTCTCTTCCTGAAGGCCGCGTTCCGTGCCCTGCGCCTGCTGCCCGACTACCGGACCCCGCTGCCCGAACGCGTCCGGCGCACCGCACGCGTCCGGTCGGCCGGTCTCAACTACAGGTGAGGCGACCGGCGTTGGCCTTGGCCGTGAGGATGCGGTGGACGGAGGCGGCGACCTTGGTGCGGAAGGAGGCGTCCTTCGCCATCTGGGCCTGCACCCCCTGGACCATCGCCGGTACGGTCGACGCCTTCACCGTGAGGACCATGTCGCCGCCGGCGCCGATGAACTGCACCGCCCGCTGCGCCGGGGTGTAGGCGCGGACCGCGACGGCCTGGCCGAGGTCGTCGGAGATGACGACTCCCTTGAAGCCGAACTTGGTGCGCAGCAGCGAGTTGATGACGGTCGGTGAGAACGCCGCGAGGTGCTTCGAGTCGATCTTCGTGTACTTCGCCGACGAGATCATCACGAACGGCGCCCCCGCCTTGATCCCGCTCTGGAACGGCTGGAGGCTCGAACTGGAGGCGGTGGTCACGGAGTCGACGACGTTCGCGGTGGTGTCGGTGTTGCCGATCACCTGGCCGAGACCCGGGAAGTGCTTGAAGGTGGTCATCACCTTGGCCGACTTGAAGCCCGCCGCGAAGGCGCCGGTGTGCGAGGTCACGACGGCGGGGGTGTGGCCGTACTCGCGGTAGTAGCGGCCGATGGGCGCGTTGCGGGTGCCGAGACTCGCCGGCACCACATCGGCGACCGGGGCGAGGTTGAGGTCCAGGCCCGCCGCCTTGAGCTGCCCCGCCCAGGTCGCGGCGCGGCTGCGCAGGGTTGCCGTGCTCCACGAGCCCTGGGTCAGGGCGTTGGGGATGACCGAGAAACCGGGTCCGCTGAGCACCTGGACCTGGCCGCCCTCCTGGTCGGTGGAGACGAGCAGCCCGACCCGGTGCCCGCCGACCGAGTCGGCCTGCGTACGGAAGGCGTCGACCACCTTCCTCGTCGCGGTGGTCCCGGCGGTGCTGCGTCCGGTGAGCATCACGGACCCGACATGGTAGGTGCGCAGCGTCTGCAGGTCCGCGGTGCTCGGGCGGGTGGCGTTGACCCCGCCCATGAACAGCTGGCCCACGCGCTGGGCCTGGGTCATCTTCGCGTAGACCGTGTCGGCGCAACTGGCGGCGGACACGGCGGACACGGGGTGGTCGGTCGCCCCCGCGGCCGGCACGGTGCACACACCGGCGGCGAGCACGGTGGTGACGAGTCCAACAGAGGTACGCCGCACGGCGGAGCCGCCGCGCGCGCGTCGACGAACAGGTGTCCCCACGATGCGCTCCTGACTGATGCGGGTGCACGCCACGGAGACCAACGGGCCGACGGACGACATCGGACCGCATGGCCCGCGACCGGTTCATTCGCACAACACGTTACGCCGAACGGGTGCTGTCAGCACCCGGGCGGAGCCGTTGTCGCGGGCCGCGAGGGCGTCCCGCGACAACGGCTCCCTACCTCCGGTCAGGGCCGGGGCCAGGGCCGGGAGAGGCCGAGGCTCAGGGGATGAGCCTCCACTGCTCGATGTAGCCGACGTCGATCGCGGCGTGGTCCTGGACCCGGAGCTTCCAGGTGCCGCTGAGGGGCTGTGCGGAGGCGTCGACGGTGAACGTCTGGTCGACGTTGTCGGCGGAGCCGCCGCTGCGGTTCAGCAGCGAGTAGACCGTTCCGTTCGGGCCGACCAGGTCGACCGTCAGGTCACCCCGGTAGGTGTGGATGATCTTCACGTAGACCTTGGTGGTCGCCGAGGCGTTCCCGGTGCGGTCGGTGACCGTGACCGGGGACTCCACCGCGGTGCTGTTGTCGGGGATGTCGACGCGGGTGGCGTTGGCGTAGACGTAGGCCACGTCCCACGCGAAGCTCACGGTGCTGCTCGCGCCGGTGTCGTCGGTGACCGTGACGGTGACGGCGCTGGTGCCGAGGGTGGTCGGGGTGCCCGAGATCAGGCCCGTGTCACTCATCGTCAGACCGTCCGGCAGGCCGGTCGCCGTGTACGTCAGGGCCGAGCCGGAGTTGGTGGTGTAGGCGTCCGTCTGGAGGGACACCGCCTGCCCGATGCCGCTGACCTGGTCCGCCACCGGCGCGATGTTGACGCCCAGCGCGATCCGGCTGCCCACGTTGATCGCCGCCCAGGCGTCGGCCACCGCGAGGTAGGAGGGGCTGTACGCGCCGAACAGGTCGGCCGCCGCCTGGAGGGTGGCCGTGCGGGCGCCCGCGTAGTTCGTGCTCGACGTCATGTAGGTGGTGAGCGCCCGATACCAGACGCGCTGGGCGTTGTCGATGCCGATGCCGGTCACCGGCCGGCCGTCGGAGGTGGGGCTGTCGTAGGAGACCCCGTTCACGGTCTTGGCCCCGCTGCCCTCGGAGAGCAGGTAGAAGAAGTGGTTGGCCGGGCCCGAGGAGTAGTGGACGTCGAGTCCGCCCAGCGAGGAGCTCCAGTAGTCGCTGGACGCGCCGTCCTTGCTCGGCTTGTCCATGTAACGCAGCGGTGTGCCGTTGCCGTTGATGTCTATCTTCTCGCCGACCAGGTAGTCCGGGACGTCGGCCGGCAGGTTCTCGTAGAACTCCACGGCGGCGGCGAAGATGTCGGAGGTGGCCTCGTTGAGACCGCCCGACTCGCCGGAGTAGGTGAGGCCCGCGGTGGCCGCGGTGACGCCGTGGCTCATCTCGTGGGCGGCCACGTCGAGCGCGGTGAGCGGGTGGGTGTTGCCCGAACCGTCGCCGTACGTCATGCAGAAGCAGCTGTCCTGCCAGAAGGCGTTGACGTAGTTGTTGCCGTAGTGGGCGCGGCTGTAGGCGGCGACACCGTCGTTGCGGATGCCGTTGCGGCCGAAGACGTTCTTGTAGTAGTCCCAGGTGGCCGCCGCGCCGAAGGCGACGTCCACGCCCGCGGTCTGCCGGTTGGCCGGGGTGCCGTCGCCCCAGACATCGTTGTCGTCGGTGAAGAGCGTGCCGGTGCCGGAGGTGCCCTGGTTCAGGTCGTAGGTGCGGTGTCCGGCGCGGTCGCCGTCGACGAGCTGGTACGTCGAACCGGAGAGCGTGGTGCTGAGCGGCACGGTCCCGTTGAACTGGCCGGTGCCGGTGCCGGTTTCGACGCCCTGGTACCGGAAGAGCTGCTTTCCGGTGTCCGCGTCGGTGATCACGTGGAGTTCGTTGGGGGTGCCGTCGTCCTGGAAGCCGCCGACCACGGACTCCCAGGCCAGGGCGGGTTTGCCGGCGGCGGCCCAGACGACGAGACGCGGGCTGCCGTGCACCGTGGGGCGCTCGGCGCCGGCCTTCGCCGCGGTGGTGAGCGCGTGGGCCTTCGCCGTGGCCGCGGAGACCTTGGCCTTGGTGGACGGGAGCGTGAGCGCCGCCTTCGTGGCGCGTGACACCGTGAGGCGGCCGGCGCTGTCGTGCACGATCAGGTCGCCGCCGAGGACCGGCAGGCCCGCGTAGGTGCGTTCGTAGCGGGTGTGGATCGTGCCGTCGGCGTCCTGGGCGACGTCCTTGACGAGCAGTTTCTCGCCGGTGCCGAGGCCGAGGGTCCGTGCGGTGTCGCGGGCCCCGGTCGTGGCGGCCTTCAGCAGTGCCGTGCGCTTGGCCGGCGAGAGCGTGGCGGGGGCCGCGCCGGCGTCCGGGGTGGCCAGGATCTTCGCGGGGGCGTGGCCGCCGGACGCGGCCACGGCGGTGCCGTTCTGGATCCCGGCCACGAGCATGGCGCTGGCCGCGGTCAGCGCCAGGGCCACGGTGTGTCTGGCGCGACGGTGGTGACGGTCCTGCCGGAGCATGCGTTCTCCTTCTGTGGGGTGATCGGGCCCTGGTGGGGCCCGGGAGAGCGGGTCGGCCTGGTGAGGCCGTCCGGCGGCGCGGGTGTGCGGCACGGCTCGAAGCGGGTCAGGTCTTCGCTGCCGTGCGGGGTGAAGTCAGGGAACGGACGGAGGAGTTGTGTGAGACACCTGTGAGCAGGCGGTGAACTTTCGGAGAGCAGATTGACACCCGGCGGTCGCGACTGTCATGACCGCATCAGAACAACGGCTTGAACTGGCGGTTGCGAGCGGCGCGTTGGGACGCCCTGACACCGCTTTTCGGCCGCTGCGCCGACGTGGATCCCGGAGCGCGGCGGCGCGGGACAATGGGGTGCGGAACGGGCCATCGGACACGCCGACTTGGGAGCGATCAGCTTGGATCTCAGGGGGAACGGGGAGCCGGCCGCGACGACCGCCGACGCGACGATCAGGGTGAAGCGGGTCACGAAATAGGTGATGCCGGCGCCGCGAGCCGGCTCGTCGGCTGGATTCCCGTCCTGTCGCTCCTGGTCGCGATCGGGACCGCGTTCGACACCTGGTACCGGCCCCAGCAGAAGTGGCGGGGTTTCATGGAGTCCCGCGACGCCCTCGCCGACCTGCTGATCCAGGTCAACCAGGGGCTCCCGGAAGAAGAAGCCCGCACCAGATTCGTCGAACTACGCGGCCGGCACCGCCGGAACAACGTTTTCTGATCTAGCTCTCGACCTCCGCGTCGTAGCGCTCGCGGGCGTCGTGGACCTCTTCGATGTGGGCCTCCGCCCAGTTCTTCACGCCTGCCAGCAGCAGGGCGAGGCTCAGGCCGAGCGGGGTGAGTTCGTAGTCCACGCGGACCGGGACGGCGGGGGTCACCGTGCGGGCGAGGATGCCGTCGCGTTCCAGGGAGCGCAGGGTCTGGGTGAGCATCTTGGGGCTGACGCCGGCGATCTTGCGGGCGAGTTCGCTGTACCGCATGGGGCCGGGGACCAGGGCGCAGACGACCAGGCTGACCCACTTGTCGCTGATCCGGTCGAGCAGCTGGTTGGTGGGGCAGGCCCGGATGAACGCGTCGTACTCCACGCGCGCCTGCTCGCGCCGCTGGGCCGCCGTCGTCGTCGGCATCGCTCACCTCTGGGGGACCTAGGCACTTTCAGGTAACTACTTACCGTCGGATAGTAACTCTTCCTAGGGTCGAGGACAGCTGAGGAGAGACCGAGGCAGGAAAGCCGTAGAGGGAGCAACGCGTCATGCGCGCAGCAGTGGTGAACACGTTCGGCGGACCCGAGGCCGTGGAGGTCGTGGAGACGGAGCGGCCGGAGCCGGGTCCGAGCCAGGTGCGGATCAAGGTCGCGGCAGCCGCGCTGAACCCCGTGGACGCGGGAGTGCGGGCCGGCTTCTTCGGCGGGGCGGGCAAGCGGATCGGGCTCGGCTGGGACGTCGCCGGAACCGTGGACGCGGCCGGCGTGGCGACCGCCTGGGGCGTCGGCGACCAGGTGGTGGCGCTGGACCCGGGCATCGTGCGACCGCTCGGCACGCACGCCGAGTACGTCGTGGTCGAGGCGGACGCGGCGGCCACGGCCCCGGCCGCGGTGGACGCGGTGCACGCGGCGACGCTGCCGCTGAACGGGCTGACCGCCGTACAGGCCCTGGACCTCCTGGAGCCGGCCGAGGGGCAGTCCCTGCTGGTGACCGGCGCGGCGGGCGCGGTCGGCGGCTTCGCCGTCCAACTCGCCGCCCACCGGGGGATGTCGGTGACCGCACTGGCCCGCGAGGCCGACGAGGAGCTCGTACGGTCCCTGGGCGCCGCCCACTTCACGGCGGGCGACGCCGAGGCCGGGAGCTTCGACGCCGTACTGGACGCGGCGGTTCTGGGTGAGCCGGCCCTGACGTGGGTGCGGGACGGGGGCCGCTACGTCGGTGTCCGGCCCGGCGGCGAACCCGCCCCGGTGCGCGGGGTGCGGACGACCGCGGTCGCCGTGACCGCGGACGGAACACGCCTGGCCGAGCTGGCGGGACTCGTGGACGAGGGCGTACTGACCCTCCGAGTGGCCGAGACGTTCCCCCTGGACGCCGCCCCCAAGGCGCACGCCCGCCTCGCCGAGGGCGGGGTGCGCGGTCGGCTGGTGCTGATTCCCTGAGCGGCGGGCCGGAGCGGGGCGGGGCGGGCCGCGGGCCGGGCGAACGGGGGCCGGGTCCGCAGGGCCGTGAACGCCGGGGGCTGCCCGGTCCGAGGCGGGTGGCGGCCGGCGTGGTCGCTGCCCGCTCACACCCGAACGCCACCGTCAGCACGCCGATCGGCCTGTCGTTGTCCAGTCTGGAAACCACCGAGGGCATAGTCGGCTGGACGGGATGATGACGCTCAAGCTGTGGTTGCGAAGCGAAGAACGACCGACCGAGCGGCGTGCCGCCATCGTGCCGGACGATGCCCGGTCACTGGTGGCCCGGGGCATCGGCATGACCGTCGAGAGATCACCGCACCGCGTCTTCCCGCTCGCGGAATACGAGGCCGCGGGCTGCCGGATCGTTCCGCAGGGCAGCTGGTCCAGGGCCCGCCCCGAAGACGTCATCGTCGGCCTCAAGGGCGTGCCCTCCCAGCCCTGGGCATTGCGGAACCGGCATGTGGTGTTCGCGCACGCCTACAAGGGCCAGCCCGGCGGGCGGGAGCTGCTGTCCCGGTTCACGGCCGGGGGCGGTGCGCTGCTGGACATGGAGTGCCTGGTCGACGACGACGGGCGACGGGTGGCCGCCTTCGGCTACTGGGCCGGTTACGTGGGCGCCGCGTTGGCGGTACTGCACGCGCGTCGGGTCCTGCCCGCGCTGGTGGAACCCCTGTCCCATGGGGAACTGCAAGCGCGCCTTCGTTCCTCCCGGCGAGGCCGGGACCGCCGGGAGACCGCGGTGGTCGTGGGCGCGCGCGGCCGATGCGGCCGGGGAGCCTGCGAGGCACTGGAGACCGCGGGCATCGTCCCAGCGCGCTGGGGCCGGCCGGAGACCGCGCGGCTGGACCGCGAGGCCCTGCTGGGCCACGACATCCTGATCAACGCGATCGGTGCCCAGCACGCCGTGCCCGCCCTGCTGACGGAGCAGGACCTCGATCACCCGGCGCGCCGCCTGTCGGTGGTCGGGGACGTCACGTGCGACGTGGGCGCCCCCACCCACGCCCTGCCCGTGTACACCGAACCCAGCACCTGGGACCGCCCCGTGCAGCGCCTGTACGGCCGGGGCCGCCCGCTGGACGTGATCGGCCTGGACAACCTGTGCTCGCTGATCCCCGTCGAGGCCAGCCGTGACTTCTCCCGTGCCCTCTGCGCCCACCTGCCCGCGCTGCGTGACGGCTCCCCGCTCTGGCAGCGGGCGCAGGAGCACTTCCTGCGCCTGTCCGCCACCTCCGGCCGGCTCCACTGAGCCCCACAGCATCCGACAGCAGCGGCGCGGCTCTCGCCGGCAGGCACGACCGCGCCGCGGGAAGGCAAGGCGCATCATGAACGATCCGCACCGCGGTACCCGGGCCATGGCCGAGGTCCGCGCCACGTTCGGCAGTGTCCACGACCAGATAGACGGCCGGCGCTTTGCCGGGAAACTCCTCCTGCTCGTCCTGCTCGTCGTGGCCGGTGCCCTCCTGGTCCGGCACGGCTCGGTCTGGAGCATCGCCTGCGGGGTGCTCCTGCTGGGCCTGATGTACGCGCACGCCCTGGAACTGCAGCACGAAGCCCTGCACAGCATCGGCTTCCGTGGCCGCCGGGCCAACGTCGTCGCCGGTGTGCTCCTCGGCATCCCGATGCTCACCAGCTTCTCCGCCTACCGCGCCGCCCACATGCGCCACCACCGCTGTCTGGGCACCCCCGACAACCGCGAGTACTTCGACTACGGCGACCAGTACGGCCACACCGACCGCACTCGTGCCCGTACCGTGCTCGCCTGGGTCTACCGCTTCTCCATGGTCAGCCTCTACCGGCAGTTCCTCGCCGACACGCTGCGCCTGGCCGCGGGCCGCCCCGTGCCCGGCGAGAAACCGGCCACGGTCCGGGACATCCGCCGCGACCATCTCCTCATCACCGCGGTTCTCGGCACGGCCGTCACCGCCTCGGTCGCCACCGGCAGCACCTTCGCCGTCTGGGCCTGGCTCGTCCCGGTGCTGGTCGTGGCCGGACCCGTTCACGCGGCCGTCGAACTGCCCGAGCACTACCGCTGCGACACCGGCACCACCGACGTCTTCCGCAACACCCGCACCATCCGCTCCAACCGGCTGATGGCCTGGTACACCAACGGGAACAACTTCCACGTCGAGCACCACCTCATGCCCTCGCTGCCCATCTCCCGCCTGAGCCGGCTCCACCGGATCACGGCCCCCCGCGCCCTGCACTACCACCGCACCTACCGCGACTTCTACCGCAGCCTCCGCACCCCCCGGAGCCGGGCGCCCCTCGCCGGTCCCCAGGCGGAGTACGACACTCCGCAGTGACGGCCCCGAGCACCCCACCTCCGTACCCGGTACCGCTCAGCGCTCGGCCCTCACCGCAGCGGTGGGCGGCCGAGGGTGCGCAGCGGGTCGATGCCCGGGAACTCGGCACGCCACAACCGGTAGAACGCGGCCTCCTCCTCGGCGTCCCGGGACGACGCCGGAGCCTGTACGGCCGTCAGCACGTCCTTGGCTCCGGTTCCGTGGCCGAACTGGAGCTTGCCGCGTTCCAGGATCTGCGTCGGCAGCCAGCCGGCGAAGGCCTCGCGCAGGAGCTGCTTCTCCTTGACGCCCGGATGGATCATCTTGTACTCGGGCGGGACCGACAGCGCCAGGTTGATCACGTCCCGGTCCATGAAGGGCACCCGGGCCTCCAGACCGAAGGCCATCGTCGTACGGTCACACCGCTGGAGGTTCTCCCAGTGCAGCCCTTCCACCGTCTCCACGAGCCTCCCTTGCAGGGCTTCCGCGGCGGAGTAGCGCTCCTGGTGGCAGTCCGGGTACCCGGCGAACAGCTCGTCCGCGCCCTCGCCGGTCAGCACCACGCGGACGTGCCGGGAGGCGTATTCGGCCAGCAGCACGTTCGGTACCGCGCTGCGCACCAGGTGCACGTCGAAGTGCTCGATCGCACGGATGGCCCGCGGGAGTGTGTCCACCGCCTCCTGGGGCGACATCACCACCTCGTGGTGATCGGTGCCGAGGTGGTCGGCGACCACCCGCGCGGCCAGCAGGTCCGGACTGTCCGGGGTGCCGACGGCGAAGGTCGGAAGCGGCCGGCGATGTCCGTGGCGTCGTGCGTACTCGGCCGCCACCGCGGTGACGATCGACGAGTCGAGACCGCCGGAGAGGAACACCCCGATGCCGACGTCGCTCATCATCCGGTCCTCGACGGCGGTGACGACCGTCTCGCGGACCGCCTTCAGCAGGGACTCGTCCCACCGTCCGTCGGCCGACGGACGTTTCGCCGGGCGCACCCGGGCGGGGACGGCGTCGGCGAAGCGCACCAGGCCGCCCCGGGGGCTCCAGCAGCAGCCGGGCGGGAAGCTCTCCACCAGGGGGCGGTCGACCTCGTCGAAGGCCCGCAGCTCACTGGCGAACAGCACACAGTCGTCCCTGCGGACCCAGTAGAGCGGCTTCACCCCGAGGGCGTCCCGGGCGACAAGGAACGCACCCTCCTCGTCGAGATACGCGAGGGCGAACATGCCGCGCAGCCGGGTGAGCCCGACGGGGCCGTCCACCAGCAGCACCTGGAGGGCCGCCTCGCTGTCCGAACCCGTCGAGAACCGCTCGACCCCCAACTCCTCCCTGAGCCGGAGGTGGTTGTAGATCTCGCCGTTGACCACCACGTACGACGCGCCCCCGGGCCCCGCGAGCGGCTGATGACCGCCGGGGACGTCCACGACCGACAGCCGCTGATGCCCCAGCCACACGTCGCCCCGCCGTACCTCGCCGCTGTCGTCGGGCCCGCGGTGGGCGAGCCGGTCCAGCATGGCGCGGCAGAGCCGCGTATCGACGTTCCCGACCGCGGCGACGATGCCACACATGAGATGTCCTCCACCTGCTGCCCGCGAGCTGGGGCCGTCCCACCTCGTCCGCCGCCAGAGTCGCAGGTCAAACCCTCGAATCCGCGGCAGCCGGAAGCGGCCCGGGCTCTGAACCACACGCCCGGTCGAACCCGTGGCCCGCCACCTCGGGCAGGGCGTCCGCGCGCGGTACGGCGCTCGACACGCCTCCCCGCCGGTCAGCCCGGGCGGCCGGTCGTCGCGAAGCGTCTGCGGTAGTGGGTCGGGGTGGTGCCCAGGTGGCGGGCGAAGGCGCGCCGGAGGGTCTCGTCGGTGCCCAGGCCGCTGTGCCGGGCCGCCGCGGTCACGCTGTGGCCGTCCAGGAGCAGCTGCCGGGCCCGGTCCAGGCGGACCTGCTCCACCCAGCGCGCGGGCGTGGTGCCGAGCTCGGCGGTGAACAGCCGGGTCAGGTGCCGGGGGCTGACGGCGGCGGACGCGGCCATGGCGGGCAGGCTGTGGTCGGCGGCCGGATCGGCGAGGACGGACGCGATGAGGGTGCGGAGCAGGTCGCTGCGGGCGGGCGGCGTGGTGATGGCCGTGGAGAACTGCGACTGGCCGCCCGGGCGTTGCAGGAACACGACCAGTTCGCGGGCGACCTCCCGCGCCACGTCCGCGCCGTGGTCGTCCTCCACCAGGGCCAGGGTGAGGTCGATGCCCGCGCTGATGCCGGCCGAGGTGACGTACCGCCCGTCGCGGACGTGGATGGCGTCCGGCTCGACCCGCACCCGCGGGTACCGGCGTGCGAAGGCCGCCGCGTGCCGCCAGTGCGTGGTGGCGCGCCGGCCGTCGAGCAGGCCCAGCTCGCCCAGCACGAACGCGCCGGTGCACACCGAGGCGACCCGGCGCGCCCGCTCGGCCAGGTCGCGGGCCGTGGCGAGCAGCGCGTCCTCGACCGGCCGCTCGGCGAGCCGGTCGCCGCCGGCCACCAGGACCGTGTCGACCGGGCCCGCGTCGGCCGCCCGGACCGTGCCGGTCAGCGCCGGTCCGGCGGACGTGGTGACCGTGCCGCCCTCCGGGGAGACCAGCACCAGCTCGTAGGGGTCGGCATGCCGGCCCGCCTGGTGCAGCACCTCCGCCGGACCGCTGACGTCGAGCATGGTCACCCCCTCGAAGACCAGCAAGCCCACTCGATGCGTCATGTCCGAATCCGTGGTTTTCCCGGCGACAGAGACATGGCCCAGCCTACGTCCCCCGGAGAACCCTGGAGGTGCGTCGAGGTGCAGCGAGGTACCTCACCCATCCGGCACGGAGGCCGAGAATGACGAGCGAAGAGATCGCAGGTGTGCGGATCCCCGACACCGCCCTGGTCCGGGAGGCCACCGAGCTGGTCCGGGACGTGGCCGGCCCGCTGGTGTTCGACCACTCCCGGCGGGTCTTCCTGTGGGGCGTGCTGCGCGGCCGGGCCCTCGGGCTGGTTTTCGACCCCGAGCTGCTGTACGTCGGTGCGATGTTCCACGACCTGGGCCTCACCAAGAGCCTGCGCCGCACCGACCAGCGCTTCGAGATCGACGGCGCCGACGAGGCCCGCGCCTTCCTGAACGCCCACGGCGTCACCGGCGAACCCGCCGACCGGGTCTGGACGGCCGTCGCCCTGCACACCACCCCGGAGATCCCGCTGCACATGGCACCCGAGATCGCCCTGGTCACCCGCGGGGTCGAGCTGGACGTGCTGGGCATCGGCTACCACGAGGTCACCGACGGGCAGCGCGCGGCGGTCGTCGCGGCGCACCCCCGGCCCGATTTCAAGAACCGGATCCTCGCCGCCTTCACCGAGGGCATCCAGGACCGCCCCGACACCACCTTCGGCAACGTCAAGGCCGACGTGCTCGCGCACTTCGTCCCCGGTTTCCGGCGCGGCGACTTCGTCGAGGTCATCAAGGACTCGGCCTGGCCCGAGTGATCCGTCCGGGCGGGGCCGGTCAGTCCGCCGGCGGTCCGAGCAGCCCCTCCACCACGTCCTTGAGGGGCCCGAGGAGGTCGTCGGGTGTCGCGTCGGCCAGGGGCCGCAGGCCCACGGCGGAGCGTACGACGGCGACCCCGACGCCGAGGGCCACCAGAAGCTCCGCCCGCAGCTCGGCGTCGGGTGCCGAAGACGCGCCCGACGCTTCGAGCACCTGGCGGCCGAACTCCGCCAGGGCCCGGCGGCGCAGCTCCGCCACCTGTTCGTCCCCGGAGTCCCGCAGCAGCATCAGCACCGGGTGCTCGCCGAACTCCGCCCAGGCCCCGGCCGCCAGCTGCCGGCTGAGCGCCCCGGCCAGCGCTCCCCGGTCGCGCGGGAACTCGCCGTCACCGCCCAGGAACCGGGGAGTCGACGCCAGCGCCGCCTTGAACAGGCCCTCCTTGGAGCCGAAGTACCGCTTGATGAGTGCCAGGTTGACCCCGGCGTCCGCGGCGACGTCCCGGAGCGTCGTACGGTCGTAGCCCAACTGGGTGAACCGGGTGCGGGCGGCCAGCAGCAGGGCCTGCCGGGTCGCCGCGGCATCCCGGCGACGGGTCCCGTCGGCGGCCTGATCGGTCACGTCGTCCGATGCCACAGCGGCTCCTCTCCTCGACGCCACCCCGGACCCTTCGGCGGACCGGGGCTCCGCGAACCCGCCACGAGGTAATCATGCGTTGACATGATCCCGCAGCGGGGTCTACGTTGCCAAGTAATCGCTTGATGACTAATCGGGTCGCGTGGAAGGAACAGAGACGGTGCCTCAGCAAGCCCTCCTCGTCATGGATGTCCAGCAGGTCGTCGCCGACCGCTTTCCCGCCCCCGATTACCTCCCACGACTGAGCAAGGCGATCGACGCGGCCCGCGCGGGCGGCATCCCGGTGATCTACGTCGTCGTCGGCTTCCGCCCGGGCTACCCGGAGGTCAGCGCCCGCAACAAGATGTTCCGGGGCCTGGTGGGCGCCGCGCCGCGGCCGGCCGGCGACGACCGGGCCACGGAGGTCCATCCGGACGTGGCTCCCGCGCCCGGCGAGCCGGTCGTCACCAAGCGGCGGGTCAGCGCCTTCGCCGGCAGCGACCTCGACATGGTGCTGCGGGCCGGCGGGATCGACCACCTCGTCCTCACCGGCATCGCCACCAGCGGCGTCGTGCTCTCCACCCTGCGCCAGGCCGCCGACCTCGACTTCGAGCTCACCGTCCTGTCCGACGGCTGCCTGGACTCCGACCCGGAGGTGCACCGGGTGCTCACGGAGAAGGTGTTCCCGAAGCAGGCGGAGGTCACGACCGTCGACGAGTGGGTGGCGGCACTCTGACGCCCGACGTCAGGCGAGGCTGACCTCGACCGGCAGCTTCTTGATGCCGTTGACGAAGTTGGAACGCACCCGCGGCACCTCGCCGACCAGCCGGATGCCGGCCAGCCGGGGGATCAGCTCCTCGAACATGATCCGGATCTCGGTGCGCGCGAGCAGGTTGCCCAGGCACAGGTGCGGGCTGCCCTTGCCGAAGGTGACGTGGTCGTTGCCGGTGCGGGCGACGTCGAAGTCGTACGGGTTCCCGAAGACCTCCTCGTCGCGGTTGCCCGAGGCGTACCACATGACGACCTTGTCGCCCTCCCCGATCCGCTTGCCGCCCAGCTCGACCTCGCGGGTCGCGGTACGGCGGAAGTGGTAGACGGGGGACGCCCAGCGCAGGAACTCCTCGACCGCCGTCGGGATCAGGGACGGGTCGTCCTTGAGGCGGGCCAGCTGCTCGGGGTGCTGGAGGAGGGCCAGCATCGAGTGGGTGATGGTGTGCCGGGTGGTCTCGTTGCCGGCCACCACCAGCAGCAGGAAGTAGTTGTCGAAGTCCTGCGCGGACAGCGGGACTCCGTCGCGCGGGGTGGCGTTGACCAGCTTGGAGACCAGGTCCGTGCCCTCGCCGCCGCGCCGCTGCCGGGCCAGCTCCCGGCCGTACTCGAAGACTTCCAGCGAGGCGGGGGAGCGGAACGGCAGGTCGCGGTACTTCTCGCTCTCCGCGCTGTGCAGCAGGACGTCCGCGTAGTCGGGGTCGGTGTTGCCGATGATGCGGTTGCCCCAGTCGATCAACTGCTGGTTGTCCTCCGGCGGTACGTCGAGGAGGCGGGCCAGGACGTTGATCGGGAAGTCCGCGGAGACCTCCTTCACGAAGTCGAAGGTCCCCTTGGCCAGCGCCGCGTCCAGCGTCTTCGCCGTCAGCCCGCGCAGGAAGTCGGTGTAGCTGTTGATGACCCCCGCCCCGAACTGCCGCTGGATCACGCTGCGCAGGGCGCGGTGGCGCACGCCGTCCAGCTCCAGGATCGAGGCACGTTTGCGGATCTGGTCCTCGTCGACCTCCTCCAGGTTCACGAACCGGGTGGAGGTGAACGTCTCGGCGTCGCGGTCGACGCGCGCGATGTCGGCGTGCCGGGTGACGGCCCAGAAGCCGGAGTTGGGCGCCTCCTCCGGCTGCCAGTGCACCGGGTCCTCGTGGCGCAGGGTGTGGAACATCCGCCAGGGCGTGACCCCGTCGGTGAAGTTGTCGAGGTTCGCGAGGTCGACATCGGCGAGCGACAGGGGCTCGACGCCGGTGGTTGTGGTCATCGTCGGTCCTTCGAGGGTCGTCACGGCTGGCCGCGGGTGGTCACAGGTGGTAGGCGTACTCGGTGAACTCCCAGTCGGTGACGTGCCGTCGGAAGCGTTCGACCTCGTTGCGCTTGTAGGACAGGTAGGAGTCGGTGAAGTCCTTGCCGAGCAGTCCGGCCAGGTCGGTGTCCGCCTCCAGCGCGTCGAGTGCGGCGGACAGGTCCATGGGCAGCACGGCCGCCTTCGCGGTGTCGTACCCGTAGCCCTCCAGCGGGGCGGGCGGCTCCTCCTCGGCCAGCACGCCGAGGAGTGCGGCTGCGGTGGTCGCGGCGATCGCCAGGTACGGGTTGGCGCTCGCGTCACCCAGGCGCAGTTCGAGCCGGGCGCCGGCGCCGCGCTCGGGTGGCACCCGGACCATCGCGCTGCGGTTGTCCAGGCCCCAGTCGATCAGCCAGGGGGCGAGGGTGTCCGGCCCGAAGCGCTTGTACGAGTTGACGGTCGGGTTGAGGAGCGCGGCGAGGGCGGGTGCGTGGGCGAGCAGGCCGGCGATCGCGTGCCGGGCGGTGGCGGAGAGCCCGTACGCGCCGGACGGGTCGTCGAAGGCGTTGCGGCCCTCGGCGTCCGAACCGTCCGAACCGTCCGAACCGTCTGGACCTTCGGAACCGTCGGTGCAGGAGAGGTGCAGGTGGAAGCCGGAGCCGCCCGCGTCGTTGAAGGGCTTGGCCATGAAGGTGGCGAGCCGGCCCTCGCGGCGGGCCAGTTCCTTCACCGCGGCCTTGAAGCGGAACGCCCGGTCCGCGGCGGACAGCGCGTCGGAGTGCAGCAGGTTGATCTCGAACTGCCCGCCGTCGAACTCGTGGTTCCCGCTCAGCACCCCGATGCGCAGGTCGCGCACCTGGCGCAGGGTGCGCAGCAGATGGTTGTCGGGGTCGGCGCGCAGTCCGGCCGTGTAGACGACACCGGGGACGCTGCCGTAGCGCCGCCAGCCGCCGGCCGGGTCCTGCTCGCACAGGAAGTACTCCAGCTCGGGCCCGACGACCGGGCTCAGCCCGTGCTCCCGGCACCGGTCCAGGACCGACCGCAGCAGGTCGCGCGGTGACTCGGCAGCCGGTGCCCCGGTGGCCGGATCGGTGACGTCGGCGAGGCAGGCCGCCACGCCCGGCTCCCAGGGCAGCGCGACCAGGGTGGTGAGGTCCGGCCGTACGCAGACGTCGGGCAGCCCCGCGTCCAGGCCGCCGCTGACCGGCACCACGTCCCCCTGCGGACTCGTGTGGTACACCGCCCGGCAGAAGGCCAGCCCGTGCTCCAGGGTCCGGGGCAGCTCCTCCACCAGCACGTCACGCGCCCGGTCCGTGCCGATGAGGTCCGGATAGGTCACCCGGACGACGTCGATGCCGTCGGTGGCGAGCCGGTCCAGGCGCCGGCGGACTTCTGCATGGTCTTGATCGCTCACCGTTGTCTCCTTGGGCGGACGGACGTCGGGACACCACGAACAGCCAGATGGTGCGGGAGGTGAGGGCGGGCGGCCGGGGTGCGGTGGCGGAGGCTCCCCGCAGCGCAACGGCCTGCTGTTTGAAGCCAAACGGTAGGCAGGGGTGCACCTTGCCGCAAGAGGGCGGCGCAAAGAATTTATCCATACGGATAGGTATTGACCAGGGGGTGACGGCTGCCTACCTTGTTTGAAGCCAAACGAGTCCGGACCGCGGTCCGCCGCAGTCCGTTGGCAGGGCCCGGTCGGCAGGACCGGCCGGGCCCACTACTTCTCTCCGTTCCCCCGTTCCCTTCGCTTCCGCTCCCCCAGGAGGACCGGCCATGAAGGTCGTCGTCGACATGAACAAGTGCCAGGACCACGGCCAGTGCGTCTTCGCGGCCCCCGACGTCTTCTCCCTCGACGACGCCGGCCACCTCGCCTACGTCTCCGACCCCGACGACGCGCTGCGCGACGAGGTCGAGGAAGCGGCCGACGTCTGCCCGCTCCAGGCGATCCGGATCGAGGGCTGACCGTGAACGCGCGCATCGTGGTGGCCGGCGCCTCCATGGCCGGCCTGCGCGCCGCCGAGCAACTGCGCGCGGCCGGCTGGAGCGGCGCCGTCACCCTCGTCGGCGACGAACCGCACATGCCCTACAACCGGCCGCCCCTGTCCAAGGAGGTCCTGGCCGGCCGGGCGTCCTTCGAGTCCCTCGCCTTCCGGCCGCGTACCAGTGTGTCCGATGTGGAGTGGCGGCTCGGCAGGACGGTGGTCGCCGCGCGACTGGACGAGCGGACGGTACGGCTCGACGACGGCACCGAGCTGCCGTACGACGGACTCGTCGTCGCCACCGGAATGCGCCCCCGACGCCTGGGCTGCCCGGGACCCCGGGCCGGGCGCCACACGGTCCGCACCCTCGACGACGCCCGGGGACTGCGCGCGGCGCTGACCCGGCCCGGTGTCCGGGTCGTCGTGGTCGGCGCCGGGTTCATCGGCTGCGAGGTCGCCGCGACCGCGGTGGGTCTCGGCGTCGCCGAGGTGACGGTCGTCGATCCGCTGCCCCTGCCGATGGCCGGGCCGCTCGGCGAGCTGCTGGGCCGGGCACTGCTGAAGCGGCACGAGGAGCGCGGGGTGCGTTTCGCACTGGGGTCCGGGGTGTCCGGCTTCCTGGGGGACGAGCAGGTGACCGGGGTGGAGCTGAGCGACGGTTCCGTGCTGCCCGCCGACGTGGTGGTCGAGTCGGTCGGTTCGGTCGCCAACACCGAGTGGCTCGACGGCAACGGGCTCGACCTGACCGACGGGGTGCTCACCGACTCCTGCCTCCGGGCCGGCGGCCGGCCGGACGTGGTCGCGGTCGGCGACGTGGCCCGGTTCCCCAACGCCCGTTACGACGGTGTGCCGCGCAGGGTCGAGCACTGGTCCATCCCGACCGACACCGCCAAGCACGCGGCGCGGACCCTGGTCGCCGACACCGCCCCGGTGCCCTTCGCGCCGCTGCCCACCTTCTGGAGCGACCAGCACGACTTCCGGCTCCAGTCCTTCGGGGCGCCGGCGCTCGGCAAGGACGACGTCCGCGTCCTCGACGGAGATCCGGCGGGGGACGTGCTCGTCGGCTACCACCACGACGGCCGGCTCGTCGGTGTCGTCGCGCTCGGCGGGCAGGCCGTCGCCGCGTCCGCCGCCCGTTACCGCGCCGAGCTGCTGAACCAGCCCGCCCTCACTGTGTAAGGAGCCCCAAGTGGCAAGTCTCCGCGGTTACTTCCATCCGAAGACGGCGAGCGGTGCCTCGTCGCTGATTCCCGCGCCACCGTGGCGGTACTCCGGTGACCTGCTGACCGTCGAGTACCGGACGGATCCCGCACGGGTGCGCGAACTGCTGCCCGAGCCACTGGAGCCGGCCGACGAGGATCCCGGCGCCGTGGCTCTGATCTGGGCCGACTGGCAGTCCTGCTCGGCCTCGGGGGACGAACTGCTGGACCCGGTGCTCTCCCAGTACAAGGAGGCCTTCGCGGTCGTGCGCTGCTCCTACCGGGGACAGACGTACTCGCGCTGCGTCTACATCTGGGTCGACAAGGACTTCGCGATCGCCCGCGGGCTGCACCAGGGGTACCCCAAGAAGCTCGGGTCGATCCATCAGACGCGACCGCATCCGTACGGGCCCGCTCCGCGGATCGAGCCGGGGGCGCGGTTCGGGGCGACGCTGGCGGCGGCCGACCGGCGGCTGGCCCAGGTGCTGGTGACGCTGCGCGAGCCGTCCGGGACCAACGGGTTCGTCAACGGGCATCCGATGGCTCATCACCGGTGGCTGCCGTCGATCGAGAAGGGGAAGGGGCTGGCCCTTGACGAGCTGATCGAGTCGGGGGCGGCGGAGTTCGAAGGGGGTCAACCGTGGGTTGGAGAGGCCGAGTTGGAGCTGTTCGAGGCGCCTACGGAGGAGCTGGCCCGGCTGGAGGTGCGGGAGCCGATCGCGGCGTACTACCGGCAGGTGGGGGTGGTGTGGGACGGGGGGCGGCTTCTTGAGTCCGGAACGTCGGGAGGGGGCGCCGAGTGAGGTGCGTGGTCGGGTGCGGGTGCGTGGGGGTTGGTCGCGCAGTTCCCCGCGCCCCTAGGTAAGCGGCAGTAACCTCAGTCGAGATTGGACCCTTGCTCATGTCTCACAAGATCATTGTCGCCGGAGTTCCCGTGGACACCCGGCACTGGATCGGTGGTGAACGTGTGGCTTCCGCCGAGACGTTCACCGACAACTCGCCCATCGACGGAAAGCCGATCGGGGAGATTGCCCGCGGCGGTCCCGCCGAAGCTCAAGCCGCCGTCGCCGCCGCCAAGGCGGCCTTCCCGTCCTGGGCCGCCACCCCCCGCGCCGAGCGCGCACGCCTTCTCCATGCCGTGGCCGACGGGGTCGAGAAGCGGATCGAAGAGCTCGCGATCGTCGAGACGACGGACAACGGCGCGCTGCTGCGGTCGCACCGCCGTGGGGTCATGCCCCGCGTCGCCCACAACTTCCGGTTCTTCGCGGACTGGCTGCTGACGCTGGAGCACGACGACTTCGAGACCCGCGGGCACACCAACCACGTCAGCTGGGACCCCGCCGGGCCCTGTGTGCTGATCACGCCGTGGAACGCCCCGCTCATGCTGGCCACCTGGAAGGTCGCCCCGGCCCTCGCCGCCGGGAACACGGTCGTCCTCAAGCCCGCCGAGTGGTCCCCGCTCACCGCCTCCCTGCTCGCCGACATCGCGGCCGAGGCCGGGCTGCCGGCCGGTGTGCTCAACGTCGTGCAGGGGTACGGCGCCGAGATCGGCGACGCGCTCACGTCCCATCCGGACGTGCGCCGGATCAGCTTCACCGGGTCCGTGCCGACGGCCCGGCGCATCGCCGCCTCGGCCGCCGCCAACCTGACGCCCCTGAGCCTCGAACTCGGCGGCAAGTCACCCCTGCTGGTGTTCGCCGACGCCGATCTCGACCTGGCCGTCGACCTCGCGGTGGAGCAGTACGACAACGCCGGGCAGGTGTGCCTGGCGGCTACCCGGCTGCTGGTGGAGGAGCCGGTCGTCGAGGAGTTCACCCGGCGGTTCGTGGCGAAGGCCACCGCGCTGCGGCAGGGCGATCCGCGCGACGAGGCCACCGACGTCGGGCCCAACATCCACCCCCGTCAGCTGGAGAAGATCGACGGGTTCGTGCGGCGGGCGATCGGCGCGGGGGCGCGTGCCGTGCTCGGTGGGCACCGCCAGGACGGGCAGTTCTACGCGCCGACGCTCCTCACCGATGTCGCACAGGACAGCGAGATCGTGCAGGAGGAGGTCTTCGGGCCCGTTCTCACCCTCCAGTCCTTCGCCGACGAGGAGGAGGCGGTCCGGCTCGCCAACGACACCCGGTTCGGGCTCGCGGCCACCCTCGCCACCGGCGACCCCGAGCGCGCCGAGCGGGTCACCGCGCGGCTGGTCGCCGGCACCGTGTGGGTCAACTGCTTCTTCGTACGGGACCTCCAGGCGCCGTTCGGCGGCTCCCGGCTCTCCGGGGTCGGGCGCGAGGGCGGTACCTGGAGCTTCGACTTCTACTGCGACCTGAAGAACACCGTCACCGCACCGAAGGGCTGGAACGACCATGGGTGAGATCGTCGGGGCGGGCCTCCTCGCCCACGTCCCCACCATCGTGCTGCCGGAGGCCGAGCGGCTGGAGCTCAACGAGGGCAAGGAGATCACCCTCGTCACCGGCCTCCGGCAACTCCGGGCGGACGTCTTCGAGCGGGACGACTACGACACCGTCGTCGTACTCGACTCGCACTGGGCGACCACCGTCGAGTTCGTGGTCGCGGCCCAGCAGCGCAGGGCGGGCCTGTTCACCTCCGAGGAACTGCCGCGCGGGATGTGCCGGATGCCGTACGACTTCCCCGGCGACCCCGAACTCGCCCGCAACATCGAGAAGTTCGCGGACAAGCACGGCACCTGGATCACCGCGATCGACGACGAGTACCTGCCCGTCTACTACGCCACGATCAACCTCTGGAAGTTCCTCGGCGAGGGCCTGCCCGACAAGCGGTGGGTGACCATCGGGGTGTGCCAGACCGGGGACATGGAGGACCATCTGCGGCTCGGGCGGGCACTCGCCGACGGCATCGCGGCCACCGAGGGGCGGCGGGTGCTGCTCATCGCCTCCGGTGCCCTCTCGCACACCTTCTGGCCGCTGCGCGAGCTGCGTGACCACGAGGCCAGTGACCCGGCGCACATCCGCACGCCCGAGGCGCGGGAGGCGGACCGCGAACGCATCGGGTGGTTCAAGGAGGGCCGGCACGACAAGGTCCTCGACACCATGGACGCGTTCTGGAAGGTCAAGCCCGAGGCGAGGTTCTCGCACTACCTGATGATGGCCGGCGCCCTCGGCGAACAGGGCTGCGTGGCCGGGGCCCGGCAGTACGGCGAGTACGAGAACTCCGTCGGCACCGGCCAGGTCCACCTCTGGTTCGACCGGCCGGCCGACGGCTGGACCGGCACCGGCACACCCGCCCCGCGCACCCCGCACAGCCGCCACTAGGAGCACCCATGCCCGAGTACCGCCGTATCCTCCTCGACGGCGCCGCCGTCCAGGTCACCGTCGACGGGGACGAACTCGTCGCCGGGGACGGGCGCCGCGTCAGGACCGAGGAGGCGCGGCATCTGCCGCCGGTCGTCCCCTCCAAGGTGATCGCCGTCCATCTCAACCACCGCAGCCGGGTCGAGGAGTTCCGGATCGGGCTGCCCGACACCCCGACCTACTTCCACAAGCCGACCTCCGCCCTCAACTCTCACCGGGGCGCCGTCGTCCGGCCCGAGGGCTGCAAGTGGCTCAACTACGAGGGCGAGGTCGCCATCGTCATCGGGAGGACCGCGCGGAACATCGCGCCGGCCGAGGCGGGGGAGTACATCGCCGGGTACACGGTCGCCAACGACTACGGCCTGCACGACTTCCGGGACACCGACGTCGGGTCCATGCTGCGGGTCAAGGGGTCGGACACGCTGTGCCCGCTGGGCCCCGGCCTGGTCACCGACTGGGACTTCCACGGCAAGCGGCTGCGCACGTACGTCAACGGCGAGGTCGTCCAGGACGGCTCCACCGACGAGATGAAGTGGGACATGCACTATCTCGTCGCCGACATCGCCCGCACGATCACCCTGTACCCCGGCGACGTGCTGCTCTCCGGCACCCCGGCCAACTCGCGGCCCGTGCAACCCGGCGACGTCGTCGAGGTCGAGGTGGAGGGGCTGGGGCGGCTCACCAACCACATCGTCACCGGGCCCACCCCGATCCGTACCGACGTCGGCGCACAGCCCACCGAGTCCGAGGAGGTGCTGTCCACCGCGCTGGGCGGGGACTGGGAGTTCCGTGGCGTCCGTGCGCCCCGCAGGTAGCCGCCACGGCAGGCGCCGGGAACCGGCGGGTAGGGTCGCGGCCATGACCGAATCCGCCGAGACCCCGCACCGGCCCGACGACCGGCCGCACGAGCGGCCGGAGGACCGGTCCGACGACCGGTCGCGCAGGCGGCTCGGCTACGGCGAGGGGCGCGAGGCGCTGCTCAAGGCCGCCGTGCGGGTCGTCGGCGCGCGGGGACTGCGGCACCTCACCTACCGGGCCGTGGCCGAGGAGGCCGGGGTCACCCACGGCCTGGTCGTCCACCACTTCGGCTCCCGGGACGCGCTGATCGAGGAGTCCCTCGCCTACGCCGTACGCCTCAGCCTGAGCAGCAGCCTGCTGGAGCCCGGCACCGGGGAGCCCGAGGACTTCGTGGCCGGTCTGACGGACATGGTCGAGGACGACGCGGACGGCCAGGCGTACCAGTACGAGCTGCTCCTGGAGGCCCGCCGCCGGCCCGAGCTGCTCCCGCAGGTCCGCGCCCTGTACGACGAGTACTTCGGCGCCTCCCAGCGCGAACTGGCCCGCATCCTGCCCGGCGGCGCGAGCCCTGCCTTCAACCGACTGGTCTTCGCCGCGCTGGACGGTCTGGTGCTGCACCAGCTCACCGGCATAGGCGACCGCGCTGACACCGAGGCCGCCCTGGCCGAGCTGCGTTCCCTGCTGCGGGCCCTGGGCGAGCGGTCGCCGGACGGTCGCGCCTGAGCGTGCCCGGCCCGGAACCCCCTGTCGCGGTCGCGCCGGGGGGTTCGCCATGCCCTGGGCGCGGCGGTTTCCCCGGCGTAAATTCCCCCTCCCACCCCCTTGCCAGATGGATAGTTCGGGCCCACCATGAGGCAACTCGTTTGGCTCAAAACGAAAACTCTCCCTTCCCCTCAGCAGGTGATCCGAGTGGACAGTCAGACGGTCGACGCCTCTCCGCAGGCCGGAGCGGGCGACCAGCCCGCGGCCACCCTCAAACGTAACGCCCTGGGTGTCCTGGGCATCCTCTTCTTCGTCCTGTCCGCCCAGGCACCGCTCACCGGCATCGCGGGCGCCGTCCCGATCGCGGTCGCCGTCGGCAACGGCGCCGGGGCCCCGGCCGCCTACGCCCTCGCCGGAGCGGTGATCCTGCTGTTCTCGGTGGGCTTCGTGGCCATGGGCCGGCACGTCGTCAACGCCGGCGCCTTCTACACGTACATCGGCAAGGGACTCGGCCGGACGACCGGCAGCGGCAGCGCCGCCGTCGCCCTGTTCGCCTACTGCACGGTCCAGGCCGCGATGTACGGCCTGTACGGCGCCACCGTCAGCGGGCTCGTCGAGCACTACTCCGGCGCGCACATCGCCTGGTGGGTCTGGGCCCTGGTGACCATGGCCGTGGTCCAGGTGCTCGGCGCCGCCGGGATCGAACTGGGCGCCAAGGTCCTCGCGGTGTTCGTGCTCTCCGAGTTCAGCATCCTGCTCGCCTTCGCCGTGGTCACCTTCGTCAAGGGCGGCGGACCCGAAGGACTCGACTTCGGCGGTACGTTCGCGCCGCACGCGGTGCTCCAGGGCGCGCCCGGCGTGGCCCTGATGTTCGCCGTCGCCTCGATGTTCGGCTTCGAGGCCACCGCCATCTACGGCGAGGAGGCCCGCGAGCCCCGCAGGACCGTCCCCCGCGCCACCTACCTCTCGGTCGCCGTGGTCACCGGCTTCTTCGCCTTCGTCTCCTGGATGCTGGTCTCCTCGTACGGCCCCTCGAAGGTCACCGCCGCCGCGGGCAAGGCCCTCGCGGGCGGCGACTCCACCGTCTTCGTCTTCGCGCCCATCGCCGACCAGTTCGGCGGCTGGGTGAACGACGTCCTGCCGATCCTGCTCGCCACCTCCCTCTTCGCCGGCATCCTCGCCTTCCACAACTCCGCCAACCGCTACCTGTTCTCGCTCAGCCGCGAGGGCCTGCTGCCGGGCGGCCTGCGCACCCTCAACCACCGGCACTCGCCGCGGGCCGCGGGCCTGGTGCAGACGGCGATCGCCGTACTCCTGGTGATGCCCTTCGCCCTCGCCGGCAAGGACCCCGTCCTCACCCTCTTCTCCTGGTTCAGCGGCGTCGGGGTCCTCGCCTGCATGCTGCTGTACTTCCTGACCTCGGTCTCGGTGATCGTCTTCTTCCGCCGCGAACGCCTCGACACCCGGCTCTGGAACACACGGATCGCCCCGGCCCTCGGCGCCCTCGGCATCGCCGCCATGATCTGGGTCATCCTCGCCAACTTCACGACCCTCATCGGCGGCGCCACCACCACGGCCGTCTGGCTCGTCCTCGCCGTCCCCGCCGTCCTGCTCCTCGGGGCGGGCACCGCACGCCTCGTCCACCGCCGCTGACCCACCCCGCCGGGCCCGGCCCCGCACGGCCGGGCCCCCGCCCATCGATGGGGAACCCCATGCTCGACCTCACCCCCGACGAACTGATCGGCCGGGCCAAGGCCCTCGACCTGCCCGCACACCACCACATCGACGGCACCGACGAACCCGGCGGAGGAGCAGCCTTCGCCGTCGTCTCGCCCCGGGACGGACAACTCCTCGCCCAGGTCGCCGACGCGGGACAGGCCGAGGTCGACCACGCCGTGGCCGCCGCCCGCCGCGCCTTCGACACCGGGCCCTGGCCGCGGACGGCGCCCGCCGAGCGCGGCCGGATCCTGCTGCGTCTGGCCGACCTCCTCGAAGAGCGGCGGGAGGAGCTCGCCCTCACCATCACGCTGGAGATGGGCAAGCCGATCACCGAGGCGTACGCCATCGAACTGCGCGCCGCCATCGCCACCTTCCGCTGGTACGGGCAACTGGCCGACAAGCTCACCGACGAGTCCCCGCACACCCCCTCCGACGCCCTCGCCCTGGTCACCCGCGAGCCGACCGGCGTCGTCGGCGCGGTGGTCCCCTGGAACTTCCCCCTCACCCTGGCGAGCTGGAAGGTGGCCCCGGCGCTCGCGGCCGGATGCACGGTCGTCCTGAAGCCGTCCGAGTCCTCCCCGCTCTCCGCCCTCCTCCTGGGCCGCATCGGCACCGAGGCCGGACTCCCGCCGGGCGTGCTGAACGTCGTCACCGGCGACGGGCCGACGGCCGGGCGGGCCCTAGGCCTCCACCCGGACGTCGACGTGCTGGCCTTCACCGGCTCCACCGCCGTCGGCCGCCACTTCCTGCGCTACTCCGCCGACTCCAACCTCAAACGGGTCTGGCTGGAGCTGGGCGGCAAGTCGCCCAACATCATCCTCCCGGACGCCCCCGACCTGGACCGGGCCGCCGCCACCGCCGCCTGGGGCATCTTCTTCAACCAGGGCGAGATGTGCACCGCGCCCTCCCGGCTCCTGGTCCACTCCTCGATCGCCGAACGGGTCACGGACGCCGTCGTGCGCCGCGCCGAGGAACTCCGCATCGGTGACCCGCTCGACCCGGCGACCGAGATGGGCGCGCTGGCCGGGGAGGCACATCTCGAGCGCGTGCAGGGGCATGTCGACGCCGGACGCGCGCAGGGGGCCCGGCTGCGCACGGGGGGCGGCCGGACCCTGACGGACACCGGCGGCAGCTATCTGCAACCGACGGTCTTCGACCGCGTCGACCCGGGGATGCGGCTGGCCCGTGAGGAGATCTTCGGCCCGGTGCTGTCCGTCCTCGCCTTCGACGACCCGGACGAGGCGGTCCGGCTCGCCAACGCCACCGAGTACGGGCTCGCGGCCGGCCTGTGGACCTCCGACCTGTCCACCGCGCACCGGGTCTCCCGCGCCCTGAAGGCCGGCACGGTCTGGGTGAACTGCTACGAGGAGGGCGATCTGACCGTGCCGTTCGGCGGGATGAAGCAGTCCGGCAACGGGCGGGACAAGTCCGCGCACGCGATCGACAAGTACACCGACCTCAAGACCACCTGGATCCAGCTGTGACCCGTCCGCCCGGTCGGCTCCGCCCGCTCATCGCCGTCCCCGCCCGGTTCTCCGCCACCACCTCGGCCCTCCGCTTCGCCGCCGAGGTCAACGCCCGGGCTCTGATCGAGGCCGTCTGGCGGGCCGGCGGCGAACCCGCGAGCATCCACCCCGCCGACGCCGACGCGGCCGGGCGGCTCGCCCGCTTCGACGGGGTGCTGCTGCCCGGCGGCGGCGACCTCGCCCCGTACCGCTACGGCGCCGCCGACACCCACGACAGCGTCTACGACGTCGACGACCTCCAGGACAGCTTCGACCTGCACGTCGCGCGCCACGCACTGGAGTCGGGGCTGCCGCTGCTGGCGATCTGCCGGGGACTGCAGGCCGTGAACGTGGCGCTGGGCGGCACGCTGGAGCAGGACATGGGCGGCCCGGACCGCACCCACCGGCACCTGCGCCACCCGGTCACCGTCCGTCCAGGGTCACGCGTCGAACAGGCGCTGGGGGAGGCGAAGGCGGACGCCTCCTGCTACCACCACCAGCGTGTCGACCGCCTCGGCACCGGCCTCACCGTCACGGCGACCGCGGCGGACGGCACGGTCGAGGGACTCGAACTGACCGACGGGCGGGGCTGGTTCACCGCCGTGCAGTGGCATCCCGAGGACACCGCGCACGAAGACCCCGTCCAGCAGCGGCTCTTCGACGCCCTCGTGCGGGCGGCAGCCGAATGAGGGTGCCCTGATCAGGCCTTGGGGCGCCGCCCGCTGCGGCGCGGCGCGGGCTCGGCGCCGCCGAGCAGCTCCCGCCGCCGCTCCTCGCCGTGGTCCTCGACCTGGAGCACGACCCGGCGCAGCAGCTCCGCGAGGGTCCGGCACTCGGCGTCGCTGAGCCCGGAGGTCACGAAGGCCTCCTCCGCGTTGAACTCCGGGAACACCCGCTGCATCAGCTCCTCGCCCTTCTCGGTGAGGCTGAGCAGCACCAGGCGGCCGTCGTCCGGATGCCCGGCACGGCCGAGCAGCCCACGCGACTCCAGGGTGCGGGCCACGCCGGTGAGGGTGCCCTTGGAGATCCCGGCTTCCTCCGCCACGTGCCGGGTCTCCGACTCGCCCCACACCCAGACGACCCACAGCACCACGAACGCGGTCCAGGTGAGGTCCGAGCCGCGCAGCACGGAGTTCTCCAGGTGCTGGCGCACGGCGGAGGCGGCCCGGTGGACGTTGGCCACGGCCGCCATCTGGTCCCGGCGGACCGGGATCCCGCCGAGCTTCGCCGAGGCGAGCTTCTCCGCTTCGGTGATGGACCGGTGACCGGGCACGGTGGCTCCTTCTCGACTTTCGTTCGGCCTCAAATTGTACGGAACGAAGCGTGCCGTCAGCGTGCGGCCGGGTGGGGCAGGTCGTGCGCCTCCAGGCTGATCAGCTGTTCCGCGGTCGGGGCGGTGAGCTCGGCGACGCGCTGGGCCTGGCGCTCGGTCATCTCCTGGAAGATCTGGCGGGCCGAGCGGCCGTTGCCGAACCCCTCGCCCCGGGGCATCGTCCGGAAGAGCGAGAACAGCTCGGTACGGGCCGTGGGGGTGAGCTCGTAGCGGTGCTGCCCCGCCTGGAACTCGACGATCGACACCAGCTCGCCCGGCTCGTAGTCCTCGAAGAGCAGCGTGCGGCCGAACCGGGAGGCCAGGCCGGGGTTGGAGCCGATGAAGCGGTGCATGTCGCCGGGGTAGCCGGCGGCGATGACGACCACGTCGTCGCGGTGGTCCTCCATCAGCTTCACCAGGGTCGCCACCGCCTCGGTGCCGAAGTCGTTGCCCGCGAAGGCCGGGGCCAGGGAGTAGGCCTCGTCGATGAAGAGCACACCGCCGAGCGCCCGGGTGAAGGCGGCGGTGGTCTTCGGGCCGGTGTGGCCGACGTACTCGCCGACGAGCGCGGTCCGGTCGACCTCGATGAGATGGCCCCGGCGGAGCAGGCCGAGTGCCTTGAGGAGGCGGCCGTAGAGGCGGGCGACCGTGGTCTTGCCGGTGCCGGGGTTGCCGGCGAAGACCAGGTGGCGGCTGAGCGGCGGGGCCGGCAGCCCGGCCTCCTCGCGGCGGCGGACCGTCTGCATCAGCTTCACCAGGGAGCCGACGTCCTGCTTCACGCGGTCCAGGCCGACCAGTTCGTGGAGTTCGCCGAGCAGGTCCTCCAGGTTCTCCTCCTCCGGCTCGTCGGAGTCGTCCCCGTTCCTGGCGGCGGAAGACGGGGAGGAGGTGGCCCCCGGCCTGCCGCCGGCCGGGGTCGCGGCCGGGGTGCCGAAGGTCAGCGGGGTGCCGTCGGCCGTGCAGTCCTCCAGGACCGGCTCGGCGCCCTCGTCGGTGCCCAGCGCCTCCGCGCAGTCCCGGATCCGGCAGTGCCGGAAGACCGGGTCGGCGCCCTTGGCGACATGCAGGGCCGGGAAACCCGCCCGGGTGACCTCGACCGCGGTGAACGTGCCGCCCGCGCCCTCGGCCAGGAACACCCCGTTCTTGCCCGGCCGGTCGATGTGCAGCCCGGTCACCTCCGGCCTGGCACCGGTCCACACGACGGCGCCGGAGCCCGCGCAGTCCTCCACCCGGCCGCCCGCCACCGTCGCCTCGGCGCCCTCGTCGACCACCAGACCGGCCGCCCCCGCGCCGCTGATCCGGATCCCGGCGAGGGAGACGGCGGCGCCCTTGGCGACCTGCACGCCGATCTCCTTCGTCCCGGTCACGGTGGTGTCCGCGACCGCGCTGCCGGCCGCGGAGCCGATGCCGATCCCGGCGGTGGACCCGGCGACCCGGCAGCCGGTGAGCGTGGCCACCGCCCGCTCCAGGACACTGACCCCGGTCATGGCGACGTCGGTGATCCCGCAGTCGGTCAGCTCGATCCGGGCCTCGCCCGTGGCGTGCACCCCGTGCTCGGAGCCGCCCCGCACCCGGCAGTCGGCGAGCCGCCCGACGGCCGTACCGGCCAGGTGCACCGCGCTGAAGGTGCTGCGGTCGATCCGGCAGTCGGCCAGGTCGGCCTCGGCCGAGCCCGTCACCAGGAGCCCGTTGGCCCCCGCGTCGGCCACCGAACATCCCGAGGCGCTGAGCCGCGCGGTCTCCTGTACGACCAGCCCGCTGGCGGCGGCGGCCCGGATCCGGCAGTCGGTCAGCTCGGCCCGCGCCGAACCGGTCAGATGCACGCCCGCCGCCCCGGGCGTCTCGATCCGCGACTCCCCGGCCGTCGCCTCCGTCGAGTCCTCCAGGAGCAGCCCCGCCCGGCCGCTGCCGGCCAGCACCGAGTCGGTCAGCCGCAGCCGGGACCGGCCGCGCAGCCGCACCCCGGACCCGGTCGTGCGCTCCAGCCGCAGCCGTACGGCGTCCAGGCTCGCGGTGCCGGACAGCACCACCCCCGTACCGTCGACGCCGGTCACCGCCGTGTCCTCCAGGCGGGCCCGGACACCGCCCGCCAGGTGCAGGCCGGCCAGCCTGGCCCCCTCCAGACGGCAGCGGCGCAGCACGACGGCGGTCGTGCCGCCCTCCTCGTCCTCCGGGCCCTTCACCTGGACCCGGCCGCCTTCCACCGAGCACTCCTCCAGGACCAGCCCGGCCCCCGGCGACACGCTCACCGCGGGCAGGCCCGCGTCCGAGCCCCACACCGTGATGTTGTGCAGGGCGCAGTCCGGCCCGTCCACGCTCACCGCGGGCACCTCACCGGGCGGCGCCGCGATCACCACGCTGCCCCGGCCGTGCTCGGCCGTGAGCACGACCGCGCGGTCCAGGACCAGGTTCTCGGTCCAGGTGCCGGGGGCGATCACCACCAGATCGCCGGGCGAGGCGGCGCGTATCGCCTCGCCGATGGTCCGGTAGGCGCCCCGGCCGCCCTGCCCCTTGGGCGCCACGGTGTGACGGGTGGTCATCTGCGTTCCTCAGTCCTCGGTGCGCGCCGCTGCCCGGTCACGGTGCCTGGTAGTACGTCGGGTTGATGCTCGCACGATACGTACTGGTCAGGTACAGCGACTGGATCGTCTTCTCGAAGATCTTGAAGGGTAGCTGGATCCAGAAGTCCGCGAAGCCCTGGCGGTGGAAGAGCCGGCTGCCCGCGCTCATCACGAACACGTTCTTGACCAGGCCGGTGGTGGCCGCCGTGGTGACCGAGGCGGCGGCGTTGATCCCGCCCTCCCAGACCGCGTCGCCGCCGTGCAGCTTCACGGTCTGCCCGTCCGCGTTGGTCACGCCCCACACGGCCGCGTTCATGCTGCCGTTGACCCAGCCGGACAGCGCACTGCTCAGGACACCGAACGAGAAGTCGTACATACCGCCCCGCCAGCGGGTCGGCGTCTCGTTGCCCGCCCACTCGTTGACCCACGTCTTGTCGTGGTTGAGCGGACGGCGGGTCCACGGCTTGCCGCCGTCGATGTTGGCGATGCCCGCCTTGAACTGGCCGAGCTTCTCGAACCCGAGGGCCCGGTTCTCGTGCACAGTGGTGCTCAGACCGGTCTTGATGCTCGCGCCGACCGCCGCGTTGGCGAACGACTTGAGCGCGTCCTTGCCGGTGAACGGCTTGTTCTGGACGGCGGCCACGATCCCGTTGACGGCGAGGTTCGCGCCGAACTCCAGGATGAACTCCTGGCCGAACTCCAGCGCCGCCTTCTTCGCCACCGACTGCCAGTACGGCTCGTACCGCGCCTCGCGCAGCGCCGCGTCGCCGTCCGGCAGCACCGTGCCGGACCACGGCATGCGCTGGGCCTCACGGGTGGTACGGCCCCAGCCGCGGATCTCGGTCAGCGCGCCGCGGAAGTCGTACTCGTTGCCGACCAGCCGCCATGTGTTGAACGTGTCCCGCTCGAACACCAGGCCGTTGTCGGTGCGCTGGCCGATCAGGTCGCCGTTCCTGCTGTAGCGGTTCCACTGGCCGCGCCACGCGTCGGTCTCCAGGAACCCGCCGCCGTCCGCCTTGCGCTCCCGCACCACGCTGCCGTGGTCGAACTCCTTCCAGACCGAGCCGGCCGGGGTGTTCGGCGTGACGGTCGTGCTGTACGCCCGGACCCGCAGGGGACCGCCGTTGTGCAGCGGGGTCTCGCGCAGCACGGTCGGCGCGCCCTGGCCGGGCACCCGCAGCTCGTCCCGGAAGTACCGGGCGCCGTCGGTCCACCGGTCCTGCCAGGCACGGCCGTTCCACCAGCGGCGGACCTGCTCGCCGTTGCCCACGGCGACGGGCGTGCCGTTGCGTTCGTGGGCACTGACGCGCCAGTCGCCCTGGTTGTCCCGCCAGGCGTCGACGTACCGGCCGGAGTCCAGCATCCGGCGCTCGCGGACCAGGTTCCCGTTGCCGTCGTAGTCCCGGTAGGAGTCGTCCCAGGGCAGCCGCGAGTCGTTCGAGCCACGGAAGAACTCCCGCCGCCCGCTGCCGAGTTCGGCGCCCTGGGCGTCCAGCTCACGCCAGGTCCAGCGGCCCGAGTCGGCGCGGCCGGAGCCCTCGACCACCCGCCCGGCCGTGCCGTCCGGGTTGGCGTGGCTCTGCCCGACGAGGTTGCCGTGCGGATCCCGGTCCACCCAGGTGCGGTCACCGGTGAACTCTCGCACGACCCCGTTCGGACGGCCCTCGCGGGCGGTTCGGGTGACGCCGCCGGCGTCCTGGTGGACGTCCTGCCAGAGCCTGCCCTGCGGGTCGTTCGCGAGCGGTTCGCGGTAGCCCCTGAGGTTGCCGGCCTGCCAGGGGTGGGCGGCCGGATCGGCCGGGGCGTGGCCGGGGCGCGCCGCGTGGTCGCCGACCTTCAGGGAGGTGCCGTCGTGCAGCTTGCCGCTGAACCGCGCGAAGGTGCCGTCGGCCGCCAGGTCCAGGGCGCTGCCGTCCATGCCGACGTACCGCACCCCGGAGCTCGTGGCGCCGTCGCCCGCCTCCTTCGTCCAGGTGAACAACTGGTAGGTGTCGTCGCCCCGGACATGGGCGTACGGCGGCCGGACGTGCTCCGCGCCGGCCAGCCAGCGGGTGCGGATCAGAGTGGGCGGGCGCTGCTCGCGCCAGCGGTCGGTGGTCAGGAAGCCGTCGCCGAACACCTCGTGCCTGCCGACCTCCTTGCCGTGCGGGGAGTGCCGCTCCCAGGTGGCCCGGAGGGAGCCGTCGGCCGGGTTCACGGCGTGTTCCTGGTACTGGCCGGCCCGCTCGGGCCATTCGGCCATGCCCCACTGCCGCTGGGCGATCCGGCCGTCCGCGGTGCGGTCGGTCCAGCCGCTCCCGATGTGCTCCCGGGTCCGCGGGCCCGAGGCGATCACCCGGCCGTCGCCGTCGTAACGGTGCCAGGTCCAGGCCCCGTTGCCGTCGTTCACGCCCAGGGTGTGGCCGGTGCGGCCGTTGAACTTCTGGAGCCCGTCGCGGTACTCGCGCACCGTGCGGCCCCAGCCGTCGGTGTCGCGCCAGCCGGTGCCCGCCGTGTCGTAGCGCCGGCTGCCCGTGCCGACCGGAGTGCCGGTGTCGTCCCAGCGCACCCAGTGGGTACGGGGGTTGGTGCGGGCGAAGTCGATCGTGTCGGTCCGCCGGAAGGAGTCGACCGCACCTCCCGAGGCACCGGGCAGCACCCGGCGCTCGAAGACCGGGACCTGCTTCTTGGTCGAGCTGAGCAGCCTGACGTGGCCGCCCGCGGCGCCGGACAGGTCGGCGGTGCCGTGCTGGAAGGAGCCGGCCGCCACCGGCGCACCGGACCTGGTGGTCCGCTCCCAGGTGTTCGTGGCGTGGTCGACGACGTACCGGTACTGCGTCGGCCGCCCGTTGTCGAGCACGTTGAAGCCCTGCCGGGCCACGCTGCCGTCGGCGGCCAGGTGCACGAACTCGCCGTGCCGCGGGCTGGTCCGGTCGGCGAACACGATCCGGGTGGTGCCGTCGGGCCGCCGGACGGCGTCCCAGTGCGCGAGCCGGCCGCCCGCCGCGTCCTCCAGCCAGGCGCCGGGGTGCTGCGCGGTCGGCGGTTCCACCACGAGGTGGCGTCCGCCGTGGCCCACGGGCAGCGGGGTGCCGGTGGCCGTGACGGCGCCCTGGCCGTCGTACCGGGTGAACGTCCCGTCGGCCAGGGTGGTCCGACGACCGCCGTCGGGCAGCGGGACCGTCTCCTGGACGAACCGTCCGGTGTTCTGGTCGAAGACCTGGTTGCCGCCGCCGGGGCGGGCGATCTCGATGCGGCCGGCCGGGTCGAGGGCGACCGCCCGCGCCGGGTCCGGTGCGAAGGTGTCGTCCAGCCAGTGCGGTGCCCCTGCGAGCGGCCGGTCGAGATGCCCGGCCGGTGCACCGTCCCGTCCGGTCAGCCGCAGCCCGTCGCCCGCGAGGTCGCCGTTGGGCGCGAAGGTGCGGTGACCGGTGTCGTGGACCGTGCGGAAACCGCCGTTGTCCGCCAGCGCGGTGACGGTGTCGGGCAGCCGGTTGCCGTCGGCGTCGGTGAGACGGAGGCCGCCGGCGCCGTCGGGCTCGGCGAACCGGGCGCCGCGCGGTCCGCCGGCCGGGTCGGCCAGCGCGGTCGAGGTGCCCGTCGGGCGGCCCTGGACGTCGTACAGCACGGACTCGCCGGTGACGTCGTCGATCGTGCGCGGCCGGTTGCCGTCGACCGCGATCACCCGCTCGGGCAGCGGCTGCCCCGCCGTGTCGGTGAGACGGTGACCGCCCGTGCCGTCCGGTACGACGATCCGGCCGCCGCGCGTGTTCGCCGCCGGGTCGAACAGCGCGAGGCCGGTGTCCCGGTAGCGGCCGTCGGCCGTGAACCTGCTGGTGGCACCGCTCGTCCCGTCGGTCACCCGGAAGCCGGCGCCGTCGGGCAGGGCGGTGACCGTCTGGGGCTGCCGGGCACCGGACGGGTCGGTCAGCGTGAAGCGGCCCGTGCCGTCGTCGGCCAGGAACCGCTCCCCGCGCGTGCCCCGCGGATCGGTCAGCGCGACACCGGTCTCCTGGAGGCGGCCCTGGCCGTCGTGGCGTACGGACACCCCGGTCGTCTCGTCGGTGACCCTGACGCCGTTCCCGTCGCCGAGATCCTGTACCCGCAGGTCCAGCCGGTCGCCCGCGAGATCGGTGACATGGACGTCGGCGCCGTCGGCGACCCGCACCCGGTCGGTCCCGGTGGGGACGCCGTCCCGGCCGGTGAGCTGGACGCCCTCGTCGAGATGGAGGCCCTGCGCGTCCACGCGCCGGGTGACGCCGGTGTCGAGACGGGTGATCCGGGTGGCGTCGCCGGGCAGCGGGAACGCGGTCAGCCGGTCCGCTCCGGGGCCGTTCACGGTCAGCGCCCCGCGCGTACCGTGGCCGTTGATGTCCGTGTGCAGGCGCAGCCCGGTCGGCCGGCCGTCCGCCCCGTGCAGCGGCATCTCGTAGCCGGTCCGGTCGCCGTTCGCGGTGTAGGTCTCGACGGTGTCCGACTGCGTGTTCCGGACGTCGAAACCGCCGCCCTGCCGGGCGACGACCGTGTGCGTCGGGTCCGGGTGCAGGTGCTGGTCGACCATCCGCAGCGTCACCGCGTTGTCCTGGCCCACGCTGCGCTCGATCGTCAGGCCGTTCGGCCCGCTCACACCCGAGTTGTTCAGAGCGATGTGGTCGACCGCGGGCGGGGCGGTGTCGGGCAGCGTGTCGTCCTTTCCCGCGCCGAGCGTCGCGCCCCGGCGGGTGGCGTCCCTCTCGATCTCGCTGATCCGGGCCTCGATCTCGGTCGGCCGGACACCGAGATCCTCGAGGTTCGTGTAGGCGGTGCGGAACCGTTCCCGGGCGGAGACCAGCTCGTGGTTCAGCTGCACGTCGAACTCGCTGACACCCTGTGAGGTACTGGCTCCGCCCGGCGCGCCGCGCAGGTCCTCGACCCGGTTCAGTTCGACCCGGGCGGACGACAGCTCGACCCAGGCCTCGCGGAACGGCCGGCCGTCACCGCCCAGCAGCTCGTCGAACCGCGCCGAATCCTGCGCCCACGGGGTCTCCCCGGGGCGGCGGGCGGTGTCGCCGGTACCCCGGAACGGCGGTGGGGTGCCGTCCAGCAGACTCAGGGCGTCGTTCTGCCGCTGGGCCTGCACGGACCGGTCCGCGCCGGTGGCGGGGGTGTCCGTACCGGCGTGGTGCGGCGCCGGCGAGGCGGTGTCGAGGTCGTGCGGTGCCGGGAAGGTGATGGCCGGGTCGTGCGGTGCCGGGAAGGCGGTGGCCGGGTCGTGGGCCGGGGCCGTGTGGACGTCCGTCGCACCGGACACGGACGGCGGCGCCGCCCTGGTCTCCGTGCCCGGCGGCAGGAACAGCGCGCGGCCCTTGTCCGTGAGGTGGAGGCCGTCGGTGTCACCGCGGACCAGCCCCTCGCCGGCCAGGTTCTTGAACGCCTTGCCGAAGGCGGTCCTGCCCAGGTCCACGGCCGCCGTGGTCTGCGCGCCGACCTTGGAGTCCGGCAGGGCCCGGAAGCCGTCGGAGTTGGCGAGCGCCCGGATCATCTTCCGCATGTGGTCGGTGATCCCCGTCACCCCGTTGAGCGCGTCCTCGGCCGCCCGCGGAAGCGTGTTCAGGTGGGGGCCGTCCACCGCGGCGGTCGACGAGGAGGTCCCGGTCCCGGCGCCCTGGTTCCGGCCCGGCCTGGGCTGTGCCTTCACCGCGTCGGTGTCGGGCTGGCCCTTGAGGGCGCCGATACGACCGTTGATGTCGTCGAGGAGTTTCGTCCGCTCGTCGAGCAGCCCCTTCGCCATGTCCTTGCGGGCGCCCTGGGCGATGTCGTGGAACTCCTGCGTCAGCTTGACCGCCTGTTCGGCCAGGGGCTGCGCCTTGTTGAGGTTGTAGCGCTGCGCCTTCCTGTTGCCGCTGACGACGGCGTTGTCGGCCTGGCGCACCTTGTCGGACGCCTCGTCGAACGCCTTGCCCGCGGCCCGTGCGGCCGGGTCCACCGTGCCGTCGGCGAGATAGCGTCCGTCGCCCTCCATGTCGTGGACCTGGAGCGGCTTCGGCCACCGGGATTCGACCTGGCTGGAGAACGGGTTGATCGGCAGCCCGGAACCGAACTTGGCCTCGGGCCGGTACAGCTTGGAGACGACCGCGCCCATCTTCTCCACGTCGGCCGGACCCTGGACGAGCTTGAGGACGTCGTCCTTGAACCCGCCGCCGATCCGGTGCACCTCGCGCACCACGGACAGGGCGAGCGCCTCCTGGACGTGCGCGCCGTGGAAGACCTCCTGGTCGAAGGAGACCGTGCGGGACCCGCCGCCGCCCGGATACTCGTACGTCCAGCGGGCCCGCTTGCCCATCTCCTCGAAACCGTCGTCGTACTTGGCGCTGCGGACGGTGTCGTCGCCGAACTTCAGGTCACGCATCGCCTCGCGGTCCAGCGGGTGCAGCTGGTCGTGCAGCGACACCCAACCGCTCCGCTCCTCAAGCACCTTGGCGTCGAAGACGAGGGTGGTCGGCCCGTACCGGGTCGCCATCGGCTTGTCGCCGGCCTCCATCCGGAAGAAGACGAAGTCGTCGTTGCCGAGGTTGGAGGTGTTCTTCCCCGAACTCTTGCCGGAGGCAAGGAACCTGATGCCCCGTCGGGTCAGGTCGCCCTGCGAGGACATCACACCGCTGTTGGCGATGGCGTGGTAGGCGGGCGTCGCGTGCTTGATGCGGTAGGGCAGGTTCTCCAGGCTGGTCAGCAGCTTCTCGAACTGGGCGCGCTCCGCCTGCGGCAGGCTGTCCAGCACCTCGCGGACGTCCTGGCGCAACTGCGTGATGTTGCGTTCGGACAGCTCCTGCACGAAATGCGTCTTCTGCGCGTCGGAGAGCTTCTCGAAGTCCTCGAACTCGGGGAAGGCCTTCTGCCACTGCTCCCGCGAACCGGGCAGTTCGGCCTTCCACTGGTTTCCGGTGGGCACCTCGGCGTACGCCTTGTTGCTGCGGAGGTGGCGGGCGACCTCCGGCATGTCGTGCTGGAGGCGGGAGATCGAGAACTCCGTGCCGTGGAAGCCCTTCAGGGCGATGGCGTCGCCGGGCCGCGCGGCCTTGACGGCGTCGTCGACCTTCCTGGCGAGCTCGTGGGCCACGGTGGAGACGGGGGCGTGCTCGTTGCGGAGGGTGTAGACACCGCCCAGCTCGGCGGCGTCCTTGACGAAACCCTTGAGGGAGGCGTCGAGGTCGCCGGCCGCCTTGTCCAGGGTCCGGGCGAGGCCCTGGAGTTCCAGCGGGGTCTTCTTGCCCGACCTGACCAGGTTCTCCAACCGCTGGGTGAGCCCGCGCAGTTCGAGTGACTGCTGCTCGATCTCCTTGCCGGTCCTGATGAAGTGGTCCGCGCCGGCGGTCTCGGGTGCGTGCCGGGCCTGGGCGTCCAGACCCAGGGCGTGTTCCTGGAACCGCAGGGCCCGCTGGATCTCACCGGCGCCGGCGAACTGGTCGACCAGCAGGTTGAGGTCGCGCTGGGAGAGCCGGCCGTCGGTCAGCGCCTGCGTCATGTCCTCGTCCAGGCGGACCGCGATCCGGGACGCCTCGTCGTTCGCCTTGTCCAGGGCCGCCTGCATGGCCGGGCGCTGGTTGGCGCCGGCGTTGGCGAGGTTGCTCTCGGCCTGCTGCACGCCGCGCTGGGCCTCGGCGTGCTCGCCGAGAGACCTGGACAGCTGTTGCGGAGGCGTCAGCGGGGTGGCCGCCTCCGTCTCGCTGTGGAGGGCCGGAGCGGAGTGGGCGGGCGGGGGAGTGACGTCGTCGGCGGGCAGGGCCGTGCCGCCGAGCGCGCGGGGCCGCTCCTTCAGGCTGAGCCGGCGCAGGTCGGAGAGCTGGGCCTCCAGCCGTACCGGGTCGATGCCGAGCTCGTCCAGCCGGCCGTGGGTGGCGTCGTACTGCTGCCGGGCGGTGTCGACGTTCTCGCGGGCGTGGATCTCGGGGGCGGTCGGGCCATCGGAGCTGCCCGCGTGGCCGTTGTGCGGCAGCAGGTCCTCGGCCCGGCCCAGGTCGTAGCGCGCCTGGACGTGGTCCCGCCAGGCCTCGCGGCGGGCCTGCCGCAGCGGGTCGTCCACGTGGCCGAACAAGGCGTCGACACGCTGCCCGTCCCGGAACCACGCCTCCTCGATCTGGGCCGGGGTGAGCCGCGGTCCCCGCCCCGGCAGGTCCTTGTCCCAGGACGTCGGCGTCGGCAGGGAGCCGACCGCGTCGCCGTGGAGTTCGGGCGTGCCGCCGCGCGGGGCCTCGACCGAGAGTTGACGGTCGCCGGGCACCCGGACGACGTCGGGGTCCTTCAGGAGCCCGTCGAAGCCGTCGGAGTGGGCCGCGGCGGGCGCTGCGTCGAAGGCGTCGCCGCCGTGGCCGGCGGAGCCGGACGGCATGTCGATCGTGAAGCCCTGCTTCTCGACCGAGTCCACGAAGTCGACGCTCGCCCCGTGCCGGTAGGGGGCGCTCGTCCTGTCGGTGACGACCTTGACCCCGTCGACGTCGTTCCCGGCGTGGCCCAGCGCGGATTCGTCGAACTGCAGCCTGTACTTGTCGCCCGAGGCCGAGCCGGCCAGGCCCTTGTCGGCGTCGGTGCGGGCGGGCGCGCCGGCGAAGGCGGGGCCGTCGGTGGTGCGGGCGCTGCGGCCGGTGTCGACGAGGTCGAGGGCCGAGCGGCCGTGGTCGCCGCCGGTGCCCGGGCGCCCCGAGCCGCCGACGGGTGCGGGAGCCGGCTCGTGGAGGCCCGCGTCGACGGTGAGCCGGTCGGAGGTGATCGGGTTCGCCGGGCTCGTCGTCAGCCGGTCCGGGGAGGCCGGCGTGATCGTGAGCCGGTCCGGTGTCCCCGGGGCCGGGGACGGCGAGCCGTGCGGCAGCCGCTCCGCCGGGCCGCCGGGGCGCGGGGAGCCCGGCTGGTGGAGGAGTTCGTCGAGGTGGAGGCGGGTCTGGTTGGCGTGCAGGGCGCTGGTGGTGCGGTCGGCGAGGGCATTGCCGGTGCCGGGTGCCACGGGGGAGTGCGGGGTGTTGTGGCGGGTGCCGGCGAGCAGGTCGAAGGCCGAGACCCCGGTGTCGACATGGCCCGGCCCGCCGTGCCCGAGGCCGGTCGGTGAGGGGTGGGCGACGGTCGTGGGGCCGGTGAGCAGGCTGTGCGGCGCCGTCACGTCGTGCGGGGCGCCGGGCGCCGGGGCCGAGTCGAGCGCGGTGTGGGCGATGCCGGTGCCCGGCGTGCCGGTCAGCGTGGTGTGGGCGGCGCCGATGCCGGGGGTGCCGGGGGCGTGGACCGCGCCCACGCCCGGGGTGCCGGTGAACGCGGAGTGCAGGGTGCCCGCGGTCGGGTTGGCGGTCGGCAGGTCGCCGAGTGTGGCCGCGACCGGCGGCGGTGCGGAGTGGGTGCCGGTGAGCACGGTGCTGCCCGGCACCTGGGTGGCGTTGTGCGCGCCGCCCGGCAGCAGCACGTCCGCGTGCGAGGTGAGGTTCGCCGGCGTCGGGGGCAGCCCGGTGAGTGTGGTGTGGGCGCCCCCGGAGACGGCGGTGACCGGCGTGCCGGTGATGCCGTGGGTGGCGCCCGGGACACCGGCCGAGGCGGGCACGTGCAGGCCGGACGCGGTGGTGATCGTCGGCGTGGCGCCGGCACTCACACCCAGCTCCGCATGGCCGCCCAGCGCCCCGAAGTTCTCCACGCGCACGTTGCCCAGCTGCACATGGGGCATGTCGACCAGCGCGTCCACCGTGCGCGCCGCGTGGACGCCGAAGTTGCCGCGGTGGGCGATCGCGCCGACGTCACCGAGGTTCAGCGACGGCGGACGCAGGGTGGAGGTGACGTCGAGGTGCGTGCTCGGGATGTTCAGATCCAGGTTGCGGATGCTGCTCTGCCCCGAACCCGCCCCGAACCGCACCTCGTTCAGCTGGATGCGGGGCATGTCGACCAGGGCGTCGACGGTGCGCGGGTCGACCGGGACCGAGCTGATCGTACGGCCGATGCCGCTGGTGATCGGGGCGCCGAAGACGTGCCGGCCGAGCACACCGCGGTCGAAGAGGCTGATCCGCAGGGCGCGCGCGAAGCCGTACTCGCCGATCTCCGCCGCGTCCACCGGCAGGAGGATCCGCAGCCACTTGGTGCCGCCGAACTCCTGGCCCACCCACTCCTTGGTGGTCTGCCAGCCCCGGGAGAGCGTCTCGGGCAGTCCGCGCACGAATCCGGGGATCGCCTTGAAGCCCTGCACGACCGTCAGGCTGAGGGAGTCGACCCCGTGGCTGATGATGTTGGGCAGGTTGTGGATGCCGTCCAGCACCCACAGGCCGCCCTTGTAGACCCAGGTGCTGCCGAGCCGCACCAGGTCCTTGAGGCCGAGCAGCAGGGTGGTGGGGCGGAAGCCGTTGGTGAACAGGTTGCGCAGGGCCTGGAACGTGCCCCGGGCGATGTTGGCGAAGCCCTTGGCGAACGCGCTCGTCGCGACGCCCTTGATGATCTGGAAGATCGGCAGCGCCTTCGTGGTGGGCGCCAGGATGCCCAGTCCGGCGAGGAAGAGGTCGAGGAAGCTCGCGTTGCCGTTGGCGAAGTCGACGATCGTCTTGATGAAGAGGGTCAGGTTGACGCCGAGGGCGAGCAGCGCGATCGGGCCGCCGAAGATCAGGGCCGGAATGATCAGGATGATCGCCAGCCACTGGAACGCCTCCCAGAAGATCTGGCACTCGGAGATCGGCAGCTGGATGTCGGAGACACCCGAGATGCTGCCCGCCGCGGCGGAGGCACCCTCGCCGTGCTCGGTGCCGGCCTGCCGGGCCGTGGAGGCGTAGGTCTCCCGGTCCGGGTCGTCCTCGGAGAGACCGCGGCCCGAGTTGAGCGCGCCGTCGGCCCGGGACTGGAGGTCGACCAGCTTGTCCGCCCAGGTGCTCAGCGCCGTCGCCGCGCTCTCGAAGGACTGCGCGACGTCCTCGATGTGCCCGCGCAACCGGTCGTTGACCTTGCCGCGCAGAGCGTCCGCGGCCTCGCCGACGAAGACGCTGTCACCGGCGGTGTTCATCACCGCGTCGATCGCCGTGCTGATGCGGCGGGCCTCGGAACCCAGGTGGTTGAGCTCGGTGGACAGCGTCCGGATCTGGTCGGGCTCGCCCGGCGTGGGATCGCTGTCCAGCCCGATCGCGTTCCAGTCGGTCGGGCGTGGCATACGGGTTCCTCCCGGAAGCTGCGGGGCTCGGGGCGGTCACTCCCCACCTGACCACGCCAGAGCGACCACCGCGGTTCACGTGACCTGGGTTACAGCCGCCGTACCGGGTGAACCGGCGGGGCGGGTGCGGCGTGGTCCAACTGACCGGAGTCACGACTGGGAGGCCCACGCATGGCCGATGGCCTGAAAATCGAATACAACGTGCTCAACGACGCCAAACGGGACCTGGAGAACCTGGCCGGCGACATCGGTCCGCTCCTCGACAACAGCACGTTCTCCCGGCTGGGCCAGACGGACTACGACGGATACACCTCGGGCGAGGCCCTGACGGTCCTCGGCGACCAGTCCCTGGCCGACGCGCTCTCGGGCTTCTACTCCAACGCCAGCAGCACCATGTCCCATGCGGACAAGGGCCTCAAGGAACTGGCGGGCGCCTTCGGCTCGGTGGGCGAGGCGTTCCTGTCGTTCGACTCCGAACTCGCCCAGGGCATGGGCATCACGGGCAGCAACCTGGGCCTGCAGAACTACTTCCGGGACAAGGAGCTGTGGGACTACAAGCAGTCCCACCTCGACCAGTGCGTGCCGGGCCCTGACGGCACGATGCCGGACTTCTGCTCCGCCACCGACCCCGGTGACCCGCCGCTGGACCAGACGATCACCACCGACCGCGGCAGCGTGCACACGCACCTCACGCTCGACGACCAGCACCACGTGATCAAGGAGGAGTCCACCGTCACCTACGACGGCAAGACGTACACCTCGGTCACCAACTACTCCAGCGACGGCAACCACTACACCACGGACACCTCGTACCCGGACGGCAGCACCGTGCACTCGGAGACCAACCTCAACTCCGACGGCAGCGGCACGATGGTGACCACCGGCAGCGACGGCGACACCACCCAGTACACCCGTGGCCCCAAGGACGCCAACGGCAACCAGCCGGACTGGCAGCAGGTGGGTGGCACCACCGATGACGACGACTGACGACTGACGACCCAACAGGAACGGACAGGAACCCCATGGCCAGCTACAACGGCATCAACCTCGACTACCACAAGATCGAGGAGGTCGTGAGCCTGCTGCACGACGCCCACGAGAACCTGCTGCCGGTGCTCAGCAACTTGCGCAACCGGGTCAACACCCTCGTCGACGACGGCATGGTCTTCCAGCAGTCCAGCGAGGTCATCCGCACGACCTACAACAACTTCGACACCAGCCTACTGGCCGCCGTGAAGGGCATCAACGACTTCTCCGAGATGTTCAACGGCATCAAGGAGAACGCCATCCAGTTCGACCAGGGCATCAGCAGCAGCTTGCAGAACAACTCGTAACACCCGTAACACCCGCATGCGGGAAGGGGCCTTCCCGGGAAGTCCGGGAAGGCCCCTTCCCGTGCCATGGGGCGGGGTCAGGACCGCAGCGGGGTGAGCGGCACCTGGAGGGCCAGCAGCCCTCCGTTCGGACCGGCCGTCCACGCCCGGCCCGGGTGCGTGGTCGCCCGGACCACGCTCGGCATCAGCCGTACGCCGACCAGGTCGCCCTCGGTGAGGTTCTTCGGCGCGAGGAGCAGACCGCGCCGTGCCCGGCGGGCCGCGAGCGTCCAGCCGCTCATCCCGCTCTGGAAGCCCTCCGCCGAAGCCGCGTAGACGAGGCCCAGGCCCCGGTCGCGGCCCGAGACGGCGATCTCCTTGAGGAGCTTGTCCGCCGCCGAGCCGGTGAGCAGGTCGGCGTCGTCGACCACCACCACCTTCGGCCCCGGCAGCGCGTCGAGCGCCGCCTGCACGGTGTCCGCCGACGGGTCGTTCTCGGTGAGCACGGTGGCCGTGGCGTGCCGCTCCAGGGAACGCAGCGGCGACTCGCGCGGGGTGAGCACGACCAGCGAGGTACCGCCGGCCAGCAGGGACACCGCGATCGAGGCGAGGGTGTTGCTGCGGCCCGACCCGGCCGGGCCGAACACCCCGAACGCCGAGGCGGAACCCGCCAGGTCGGTCCCGACCGGGCCGCCCTCGTCGCCGCCGACGCCGAGCAGCCCCCACATCGGCCGCCGGTCGGCCTGCGCGACCTTCTCGTAGGCCTCGGCGAACTCCACCGAGCGCGGCAGCACCGCGATCTGGAACGGCCGCCGGGCGTCCGGCACCTGCGCGTCCCGCTTGCGGGCACTCTCGCCGATCGCCCGCAGCGCCTCGGCCTGTTCGGTGCCGCCGCCGGCCGCCAGCTGCGCCACCTGGGTCTCGGTGCCGCTGAGGACGTGCCAGCCACGGCCCGGCGGGATGTCGGCCGGGATCTTGTTCGGCATCATGCCGACCGCCTGGTAGTCACTGCGGTCGCCCTGCCGCAGCAGCAGCTTGTGGTCGTTGTGCGCGGCCATCCGCCCGCCCAGCAGGGAGCGTTCGGAGGTGGCGACGACATGGATGCCGGCGGCGGCGCCCTCGCGGATGAGCCGGGTCACCTCCTGGACCAGCTGGCCGTGGTCGTGCTCGTCGATGATGACCGAGAGCGAGTCCCAGCCGTCGATGAACAGCATGATGTGCGCGGGCCGCTGGGCCTTCGGCAGCAGCTTGCGCAGCTCGGCGATGCCGGTCGCGCTGTGCGTCTGCGCCAGGTCCTGGCGCTCGGTCAGTTCCCGGTTCAGGCGGTGCAGCATCCGGCCCAGCCGCTCCAGGTCGTGCCGGGAGACCACGCCACCGCAGTGCGGCAGCGCACCGAGTGCGGTGAGCCCGCCACCGCCCGCGTCGATGCCGTAGATGTGCACGTCGGCGGTGCTCGCCGCGCGCGCCGCCGACCCGGCGATGGTCCGCAGCACCTGGGTACGGCCCGAGCGCGGGGCGCCGATCACGTACAGGTGCCCGAAGGTGGCGAGGTCGGCCACGGCCACCCGGCGCTGCTGGAGCTGCGGCACGTCCTCCAGGGCGTACGGGATCACCAGGCGGCCCTCGCGGGTGGCGCCGAGTTCGTCCAGGTCGTCCAGGGTCAGCTCGCGCCGGAGCGGGGGCAGCCAGGGGCTGGGCTGCGGGGTGAAGTCGTCCAGCAGGTCGGCCGCGGTGCGGATCTCCTCGACCAGCGCCTGGAGGTCGGTCGGGGCCGGGCCCTGCGCGGAGGCGACCGTCACCGTCCGTGCCTCGGCGGGCAGTTCGGCGGGTCGGCCGAGCGCGTCCCAGCCCACGTCCACCGCGCGCACCGGCGTGCGGGGACCGGCCTCCGGCCCGGCCGCGGCGGCCGGGGTCTGCCGGGGCCGCTCGGCTCCCACCCAGGCGGTCTGGAACGGGTCGGCCTGCTTCGGGCCGCGCCGCACCAGGGCCCGCCCGGGGGTGCCGGAGGAGATGTCGACGGCGTCCTTGACGTCGATGATGTCCTGGCTCTCGGTCATGTCGGTGACCCGCAGCGCGATCCGCAGATTGGTGTTGGCGCGGATGTCGCCGGTGACCACACCGGCCGGGCGCTGCGTGGCCAGGATCAGGTGGATGCCGAGCGAACGGCCGCGCTGCGCGATGCTGATCAACCCGGGCACGAAGTCCGGGACTTCGCGGACCAGGGTGGCGAACTCGTCGATGACCAGCAGCAGTCGGGGCAGCGGGGCCAGCGACGGATCGGCGGCCCGCTTGGCCCGGTACTCCGGGTGGTCCTTGGCGTCGGCGGCGGCCAGCACCTGCTCCCGGCGCCGCAGTTCGGCACCGAGCGACTCAAGGGCCCGCTCCACGAGGTGGGCGTCGAGGTCGGTGACCATGCCGAGGGTGTGCGGCAGACCGGCGCACTCCTTGAACGCGCTGCCGCCCTTGTAGTCGACCAGCACGAAGGTGAGTTCGTCGGGCCGGTTGGCGGCGGCCAGCGAGGCCACGAACGTCTGGAGCAGCTCCGACTTGCCGGAACCCGTCGTACCGGCGACCAGGCCGTGCGGTCCGTCCTGGACCAGGTCGAGGGAGAGCGGACCGTCGAAGCCGGTGCCGATGAGGAAGGACGTGGAGGCGGGTTCGGCCTGCCAGCGGTCCAGCAGGGCCTGCGCGTTGGGCGGCTCCTGGTCCAGGAGGTCCAGGAGGCGGACCCGTTGGGGCAGTCCGGCGTCGTGCTCGGGGCTGACGTCCCGGATCGGGGCCAGTGCGCGGGCCAGTTGCTCGCACCACTCGGGGGAGACCCGGTCGGCGCGCACCGCGGGCAGGTCGGGTGCACCGGGCCGCCGTACGGTCAGCCGTCCGTCGGCGGCGAGCACGACACCCGTGCTCTCCTCGGGCAGCAGCCGCTCCTGCTCGTCCAGGCAGATGCTGAAGATCCGCACCCGCGGCCCTTCCTTGAGCACCTGGACCATGCCGGGCACGTCGCGCAGCCGCCGCGCCCCGTCCGCGATCACCAGCACGTCGGGATCGGTGAAGACCACGTCCCGCTCGTTGCCGGCCTGCCGGCGGCGCGCCTGCACCTGGGAGACCAGTTCGCCGATCCGGGCGGCGGTGGACTCCGGGTCGTTGCCGATCAGCACGACGGGACCGCCGGCCGTGCCGGGCCGCAGATGCGGCAGCCAGCGCGTCCACGCCCAGTCCGCGACCCGGTCCGGCTCGGTCAGCACGACGATCCGCAGGTCGCGCGGGCTGTGCAGGACACCGGCCTGCGCCACCAGCCAGCGGGCCAGCGGCTGCACCTCGGCGGCCGGGCCCGCGACGCCCACCACGCCGTGCGCGGTGATGTCGACACCGATCGGCGTGTCGGGGATGTTCCAGCGGATCGAGCGGTGGTTCTCGTCCCGCGCCGGATCCTCCAGCTCCCGCACCGACGGCTGGTCCACCGTGCCGAGGCGCAGCACGAGATGGTCCGGGTCGCGGCGCCGCCGCTCCCAGAGCCGGCCGCCGGGACCGGTCGCGATCAGGGCCACCGACGCCGGGTCCGGGCCGGTCTTGTCCCGCACCCGCCGCTCGCCCACCACCGCGTCCCGGACCTGCTCCTCCAGGACGTCACGGCGCCGCTCGTAGGCCGCCTCCGACTCCAGGAACTGCTTGCGGGCCGCACGGCGGCCGGTCGCCCAGTTCGACAGCATCATCATCGGGCTGAGGAACAGGAACACCAGGAAGTAGTACGACTTGAAGATGCTGACCATGAACAGGCCGAGGACGATCGGGGAGATCATCATCACGGTCGGGAACGGCCGCTTCTGCGGCGGCGACGGCGGCTGCGGCAGCCGGACCCGCTCGGCGTCCAGGTGCGGGGCGATCCGCGGCGGCCGGTTGTAGTCCACGCCGTAGCCGTCGGCGGACGCGGTGACGGCCGCGTCCGCCTCCACCGGCCCGGTCATCCGCAGCAGCACCGGACCCACCGTCAGGTCCTCACCGGCCGGCCACGGCACCGGGCCGGGCCCCGCCGGGCGTTCGCGGGGCGGCTGCGGGCGGGGGCGGCGCAGCTGGGTGATGGCGTCGTCGGGCGGCGGCGAGGCGAGCCGGGCCCGCACGGCGGCCTCGGGGTCGCTGTCGATCCGCTGCCAGGTCGCGGTGCCGTCCGCGCCGACGGTCACCCAGAGCCCGTTCTCCGGCACGCCGTCGGCGGCGTCGAGGCGCAGGGCGCACAGCGGGTCGGTGCCGATCTCGTGGCTGCCGGGGCCGAGCCGCCAGGTGCGTCCGGCGCCGGGCCCGGAGACGAGGTGCACCTCGGCGAGCACCCCGTCCGGGTCGGCGTCGTCCTGGACCCGGACCAGGTCGGCCGGGCGGGGCGGGCCGCCGAGCCCGACCAGCCCGCCGTCCCGGATCCCGCTGCCGGACACGGGCGTGCCGGGATCGAGCCGGTGGTCACCGGCGTAGAGGTTCCGGGCCCGCGGCGCACCGGCCGCCGCCCAGTCCGCGCCGCCGGCCGCGGCGGCCTCGTCCTGGCTCAGGGCGGCGGCGAGATCGCCGACGGTGGCGTTCGAGGGCAGCCGGACCTGGTGGTCGCGGCGCTGTCCGTCCGTGGCGTCCACGGTGGTGATGGTGAGGTTCACGGCTCCCAGCCGGGCATTCGTTCGTACGGGAAGGGGACGGGTACGGCGGTCGGGGGGCACACCCGCCGACGGGTACGGCGGCTCCGGGACACGACCGCCGACGGTTACGGCGGCTGCGGGACGCGACCGCCGACGGATTCGGCGGCTGCGGGATGCGACCGCCGACGGATTCGGCGGTCACGGCGTCATCGCGTCACGGTGCCTGCGTCGAGGTCGCGGAGACCCCGGCCGCCTCGGAGGCGCTCGGTTCCGCGAAGTCGTCGTCGCTCGCGGGGGCCGCTGCCTGAACGGTCACCGGAACGGCGGCCGGCTCGGGCGCGGGGGCCGGCCGGGTCGCGGAGACCCCGGTCGGCCCGGCGGCGGGGGCGGCGCCGGCGTCGAGGTCCGGCTCGTCCGGCAGCAGGTCGGTGTCGGCCGCGGACACGGCGTCCGCCGGACCCGCGGGCTCGTCGTGCGGGAGTTCCGGGCCCGGCGGGAGCGCGGCCAGCGTCCGGGCCACGGCCCGCGACAGCGGCAGCACGTCGACCCGGGCCGCGGCGGGCGCGCCGTGCACCGTGAGCACCGCGTCCGGGGCGATCTCCAGCAGCCGGGTGCGGCCCCGGGCCACGCCCAGGCTCAGCAGCCGGACACCGGACGGCAGCGGGTGTTCCAAGGGGTCGGCGCAGACCGCGACCTCGATGCCGGGCTGCCCGACGGCCGCCGCGGCCGGCATCCCCGGGTGCCGCGGGTGCACCCCGGCGGCGATGGCGACCCGGCCCTCCGGCAGCCGGGCGTCCAGCTGCGCGGCCAGTGCCTGGAGCACCGCGCGGGCCGAACGGGCGGCGCGCGACGGGCCGTACACGGAGAGCGCGGGCGGACCGGAACGCACGTCGAGCAGCACGGCGTGGCCCATGGCGTGCCCCACGCACACCAGAAGCGGCAGGGCGGACTCCACGCCGTCGTCCGTCAGGTCGGCACGGTCGATCCACCACAGCCGCGGGTCGCTCTCGTCCGCCGCCCAGGGCTCCGGCGGCTGACGCAGCGCGTCGCCGTCCGCCGCGACCAGCACGGCCATCCACTCCGGGCCCGCCAGCACGCCGTAGGGCCGGACCCCGGGCCGGACGGCCGCGGCCAGCGCCGTGGCCCGCTCGGCGTCGGCCCAGACGGCCGGGTCGCGCAGCAGCCGCACCAGCAGGCGCAGACCGCGCCGGTAGCGCAGCTCCGTGCGGACCGGGCCCGTGAACGCCCTCACGGTCAGGCCGATCTCGCGCCCGAGCCGGCGCCACAGGGCCTTCCAGCCGCCGCCGCGCCGGACCAGCCAGTGCGTGACGGCGAGGACGAGCACCAGGACGCCGACGAGGCCGAGCAGGGTGGTGATGGTGTCGGAGGTCATGAGGTCGTGTCTCCCCGGAGATGCTCGGTCCCGGCCGGGCGGCAGCCGTGTGCGTCGAGGGTCGTGCGCAGCGCGCGGATGCCGTGATGGGTACGGGACTTGACCGTGCCCGGGGGCAGCCCGAGCTGGCGGGCCACGTCGGCACCGGACTGGCCCAGCAGATGGACCCGGGCGACGGCCTCCCGGTGCGCGGGAGCGAGCGTGCGCAGGGCGGAGACCAGCACCCGCCGGTCACCGACCTGTTCGGAGTGGTCGGGCACCGGGGCGGGGGCGGCGCCGCCGAAGTCCGCCGCCGTGATCCCCACCGGGATGCTCCGGTCCCGGCGCCGGCCGTCGACCACGAGGTTGCGGGCCACCCGGAACAGCCACATCCGGATGGGCCGGTCCCGCCAGTCCAGCCGGCCGGCCGACTGCCAGGCCCGCAACAGGGTTTCCTGGACGACGTCCTCCGCGCCGTGGGGATCGCGCCCCATCATGCCGGTCACGAAGCGGCGCAGGCTGTCGCGCTCCGCGAGAAGGAGGCCGAGCGTCCGGTCCGCGCTGTCGGCGCGGTCATGGTCGAGGCTCACGGCCTCCGCCTCCCGGTGTCGGTGGTGTTGTTGTGCTGTCCTGACGTGTTGCTCTGTGTCACTGAGCATCGCGTCAGCCACGAACGCTAGCGTGAATAACGCCAGTTCCCGAAGTCGCACCCGTCCGGTACTTAACAGATTTGTCACAGACAACTCCGCTTAGGTGTACGGAAGGTGACGTTCGGCGGGATCTTCGTGGACGGGTGGGCGGATCGGCGTCGTGCCGTGGTTACTGTTCCTGTGCCCCACCTGTTCCGGGCGTTCCGAGACCTTCCCCAGACCTTCAGGAGACGACGTGCCGCCCCTTCGCAAACCCCGGCCCTCGGCGGAACGGCCCGGTACCCCGGCGGGACGTTTCGGCGACACCTTCGCCCGCCGTCCCGCCATGCCCCGCCGCGGGCTGGTGCCGGGCGTGCGGGTATGGGCGACCGTCGGCGCGGCGGCCGGGCTCACCGTCGTCGTGGCCCTTGCCGTACCGCTGCTGAGCCGGGTGGACCTCTTCCCCGACCCGGACACCACCCCGGCCTCCGTGGTGGCGGCGGGGGAGCCGACGCCCCTGTCCGGCGTCGGCGAGTCCGTGTCCCCGTCGCCTTCCTCGTCCCCGACGCCCTCGCACACCCCCTCCCACAAGCCCGGGAAGACCACCTCGGGGGGTTCCGGGTCGGCCGGCGGCACGGGCACGGGTTCGACCGGCCGGCAGTCGGGAGGCGGCTCCGTCGGCTCCGGTTCGAACTCGGGCTCGGACTCGGCCTCGGGCTCGGGCTCGAACTCCGGCTCCACGTCGTCCGGTTCGAAGTCCGGCGGTTCCAAGTCCTCCTCGTCGGGCACGTCCTCGTCCGGCGGTTCCACGTCGGGAAGCAGCGGCACGAAGGCTCCCACCGTCCCCGGCGTGAAACTCGTCGGCACCGGATCCGGCCGGTGCGTCGACGTCACCGGCGCGGGCGGGGACGGCACCCGGCTGGAGATCCTGGACTGCTCGGGCGCCGCCAAGCAGAAGTGGGTCTTCCAGTCCGACGGCACCATCCGCTCGCTCGGCCTGTGCATGGACCTGGCCTGGGGCAACACCGTCAACGGCACCGCGATCCAGGTCGCCAGGTGCAGCGGCAACCGCGCCCAGCTGTTCTACCTCAGCGCGCAGGGCGACCTGGTCAGCGCCCTGGCCGACAAGTGCGTCGACGCCACCGACAACGCCACGGCCAACGGCACCAAGCTCCAGCTGTGGACCTGCTCCGGCACCCCCAACCAGAAGTGGCACAAGGGCTGACCTCGACCGGTCATCTGGTCCAGTAGCGGAGGTTGCGGAAACGGGCCTCCGCACGGCCGGAACCGTGGTTGTAGACGCCGTTCTTGAAGTAGCGGGTCGCCGGGCCCCGGTCGTCGACGGTCAGGGCGAGGGAGTCGTCCAGGTAGACCTTGACGGTCCCGGTCCCGGTGCTCGCCTGATGGGCGATCTTGACGTTGAACCAGGTGTCGTACGCGTCCGTCCTGAGCACTGTGCCGTCGTAGCGCCGCACGGTACCGCCGCCGGTGTCGTAGACGTCGAGCATGATGTCCGTGGCCGGGGTGCCCGAGGGATGGACGCTCCGCAGGATCTGCACGAACGTCGCGCCGTCGGTGCCGGACGGCAGATAGACGTCGGCGTCCCACATGTGGTCGCCCGTGCTGTAGTCGACCTTCCAGCGCATCTCCGTGCGCGGGTCGGTGTCGCTGCCCTCCTCGAACGGCTCGTCTGTGGCGTACACCCACATCCGCTCGACGCCACCGCTGGAGCTGTGCCGGTCGCTCAGATCGAGGTTCCAGGGCTTCTGCCAGCTGTAGGTGAACGAGGTCTGCGTCCACCCGTCGGTCGGGGTGGTGGCCGCGGCGGCCACGGCATCGGTCAGCGGAAGGGCGACCAGAGCCCCGGTGCCGGCCTGTAAGAAGGATCTCCGGTTCATCGACTGTCCTTTCCTGCGGAGGAGTCGCGAGAGGGTGACGCGACCGCAGGCAACTCCAATACATCGGAGGAGTCAAGGACTTGGGTCAAGGTTATTGATGTGAACGCAGAGCTCAAGCCCATCTGGCGACCCAACTCGGCGTGATCGTCGCCGTGTTGGGGATATTGACAGGTGCAAGCCGGGTCCCTAGGTTCCCCGATACACCCGATGTATCGATGATCCGTCAGGTCTGGAGGACGATGATGACCTCGCACCCGGAGCAACGTTGGCCGGTACCCCGCAGAGCCGTGCTCGGCACCGCCCTCGGCGGAGCGGCGGCCGTGACCCTGCCCGGAACCGCCCACGCGGCGTCCACGGAACCGGCCGCCCAGGGAGCCCGACAGCCCTGGAAACTGCGCAACACCATGACCACCGACGGCGCGTGGGAGCGTTTCCTGCGCGGCCAGGACCTGCTGTGGACCAGGCTCCCGGCCCTCTGGTACGAGGGGCCGTTCCTCGGCGACGGGCTGCTCGGCAGCATGATCTACCAGGAGCCGGGCGCCAACCAGATCCGCCTGACCGTCCAGCACGGCCGGGTCCAGGACCACCGCCCGGAGTTCGGCAGCGGCTGGGGCACCGCCCGGCTGCCCGTCGGACACCTCACCCTCGAACCGGTCGGCACCATCACCGCCGTCGACTGGCGCCTCAGCCTGTGGAACGCCGAGCTCACCGGCACCGTCACCACCACCGCCGGCACCCTCACCCTCGCCGCCCTCATCCACGACGAGGTCCTCGCCGTCCGCGCCACCGCCTCCGGCGGCGAACGCGTCACCTGGACCTTCCACCCCGAGGAGGCCATCAGCCCGCGCAAGATCCAGGAGGCGCCGCCCGCCGGCTACACCGCCAACCCGCCCTGGACCACCGGGACCACGGCCGACGGCACCGAGCAGGTCCTCCAACCTCTCACCGGCGGCGGCCAGACGGCCACCTCCTACCGCCGCAGCGGCGACGACCTGCTGCTGAGCGTCGGGCACAGCTTCCCCTCGGACAGCGCCGCCGAGGCGGACTCCCGGCGGCACCTGCGAAGTGCTGTGTCATACAGCACACTCAGGCGACGCCACACCCGCTGGTGGCACGCCTTCTACCGCAAGAGCTTCGTCTCGTTCCCCGACCAGCGTCTGCAGAGCTTCCACTGGATCCAGCTCTACAAGGTCGCCTCCGCCAGCCGCGCCGACGGCCCGGTCATGGCCACCTCCGGGCCCTGGCTGGAACCCACCCCCTGGCCCGCCGTCTGGTGGAACCTCAACGTCCAGCTCGAATACTGGCTGATCCACGCCTTCAATCACCCGGAACTGGACTCCCTCGCCACCACCCTGCGCCAGAACCAGGAACAGCTCACCGCCAACGTGCCCGCCGCCTACCGCACGGACAGCTCCGGCATCGGCCGCAGCTCCGACATGTTCACCAACCGCGAGGTGGGACGCCCCGGCACCGGCGCCGAGACCGGCGACCTCACCTGGGCCCTGCACAACGTCTGGCTGTCCTACCGCCACTCCATGGACAAGTCCCTGCTGCGCGACACGATCTACCCCCTGCTGCGCCGCACGATCAACTACTACTGGCACTTCCTCACCCCGGGCAGCGACGGCAGGCTGCACCTGCCGAGCACCCTCTCGCCCGAGTACCCGGTCGTCCCGCCGCAGGACACCAACTACGACCTCGCGCTGATCCGCTGGGGCTGCCAGACCCTCCTCGACTCCGCCGAACTGCTCGGCGTCGACGACGAGTTGAAGCCACGCTGGCAGGAGATCCTGGCCCGCCTCACCCCGTACCCGGTCGACGCCAACGGCTTCATGATCGGCGGCGACACCCCGTACGACCAGTCCCACCGCCACTACTCGCACCTGCTGATGGTGTACCCGCTGTACCTCGTCAACTGGGACCAGCCCGAGAACCGCGACCTGATCACGAAGTCCGTGGTCCGCTGGCACGCGCTGACCGGAGCCCACCGCGGCTACAGCTACACCGGTGCCGCCTCGATGTACGCGATGACCGGCGACGGCGACACCGCCATCGGCTACCTGCGGAAGTTCTTCGACCCCACGACCCGCTACCCCTGCCGGGCCAACACCCACTACACCGAGGCCGGTCCGGTCATCGAGACCCCGCTGTCCGCCTCGCAGTCCCTGCACGACATGTTCTGCCAGAGCTGGGGCGGGGTCATCCGCGTCTTCCCGGCCGTCCCGACCGCCTGGGCCGACCTCACCCTGCACGACTTCCGCACCCAGGGCGCCTTCCTGGTCAGCGCGGTGCGGAAGGCCGGCAGCACCCGCTTCATCCGGATCCGCAGCCTGGCCGGCGAGCCGCTGAGGCTCCGGCACGGCCTGACCGGCCGGCTCACCGTCCTGCTCGACGACGGCACCCCGGCCCGCACCCACGACCTCGGCGACGGCACCCTCGCCATCGACCTGCCCCGCGACCGTGAGGTCCTCGTGTACTCCGGCTCCCGCCCCGACCTCGTCGTCGCCCCCGTCGCCGTCAGCGAACCGGGCGCGGCGTGGGGACTGCCGTAACCACCGACCGGAAGGCAGCGTTCTCATGGCCGTTCCCCGCACCAGAACCATGGCCGCCGCGCTCTGTACCGGGCTGGCGGCCACCCTCCTCGCGACCGCGACCGGGCCCGCACGGGCCGAGCAGCCGAAGCCGCACACCTGGACCGTGACCGAGGCGGCGCACGCGCCCCGCGCCCGGATAGCCCTCGACGACACCACCGGCACCCTCAGCCTCGCGGTCACCCGCGACGGCCGCACGGTCATCGAGCCGTCGCCCGTCGGCATCCTCACCCAACAGGCCGACCTCTCCCAGGGGTTGCGCTTCCTGCACCGCAAGGACCGCACGGTCGAGGAGCACTACCGGGCGAAGTCCGGCAAGCGCCTGGACCGCCGGGTACGCATGAACGAGACCCGGCTCTCCTTCGCCACCGCCGCCGGCGCCCGCCTCGACCTCGTGGTGCGCGCCGCCGCCGACGGCATCGCCTACCGGTACGTGCTGCCCGCCGGGTACGGCGACGTCCTCGGCGAGACCTCCGCGTTCAACCTGCCGGCCGACGCGGGCGCCTGGCTCAGCACCTACCGGGTCGACAACGAGGGCCAGTTCAACCAGTACACCGCCGCGACCGCCCCCACCGGCGAGTACTCGGACCAGGCCCTCTTCGCCACCGACGGCGGGTACACGCTGCTCGCCGAGTCCGACCTCACCGGCGGCTACTCCGGCGCCCGGCTCGCCCACACCCAGGGCACCGGCACGTACCGCGTCCGGCTCGCCGACAGCCAGGTCCACACCGACGGGTCCCTGACCACCCCCTGGCGGGCGATGATCACCGGCGACCTCGCCACCGTCACCCGGTCCACCTTCACCGACGACCTCGCCCCCGCCTCCAGGGTCGCCGACACCTCCTGGATCCGCCCCGGCACCGTGCTCTGGACCTGGCTGGCCGGCGGTCGCACCGCGGGCCAGAGCCTCGACGCGCAGAAGGCGTACGTCGACTACGCGGCCGAGCGGCACTGGCCCTACGAGGCCGTCGACGCCGGCTGGTACTTCAAGACCGACGCGTGGGACACCACCGACCCCGACTGGCAGACCGACAGCTGGATGCCCCAACTCGTCGACTACGCAAGGGCCAAGGGCGTCGGCATCGTCGTCTGGATCCACCAGCGCGACCTCGACACCCCCGAGGAACGCGCCCAGTGGCTGCCCACCCTGGAACGCTGGGGCGTCAAGGGCGTCAAGATCGACTTCATGAACTCCGAGGCCCAGTCCATGCTCCAGTGGTACGACGCCATCCTCCCGGAGACCGCCGCGCACCACCTCATGGTCGACTTCCACGGCGCGACTCTGCCCAAGGGCATCCAGCGCACCTGGCCCCAGGTGATGAGCATGGAGGCCGTCGGCGGCGAGGAGAAGCGCACCAACACCGCCGCCCACCTCACGACCCTGCCCTTCACCCGCAACGTCATCGGCTCCATGGACTTCACCCCGGGCGGTTTCCAGCGCGTCGGGATGCGCCCGAACTCGGACGCGGCCGAGGTCGGGCTCACCGTCGCCTACGAGTCGGGGCTCCAGATGTTCGCGGGCACCCCCGAGTCGTACGACCAACGGCCCCTGGCCCGGGCCTTCCTGGACCAGGAGCCCGCCGCCTGGGACGACACCCGGCTGCTGGCCGGCAGCCCCGGGCAGGAGGCCGTGCTCGCCCGCCGCAGCGGGGACCGCTGGTTCCTCGGCGGGGTCTACGCCGGTGCCGCCCACACCGCCACCGTGCCCCTGACCGTCGGCCCGGGCCGGTGGCTGGTGCAGACAATCAAGGATGGCGCCGATGGCGCCGATGGCGCCGACGGTCTCGTCCAGGACAGCCAAGTCCTGCGCGGCGGCGCCGAGTTGAGCATCGACGTCGTCGACAACGGCGGCTTCGCCGGGATCGCCTGCCGCTGGCACCCGGGCATCACCACCTGCTACCGCTGAGCGCGCACCGCCGCCCGGCGGGCACCGAGCAACAGCCTCAGGGTGCCCGCCGTGGACGGTGACGCCGAACCCCGCAGCACCCCCGTGCCGCGGGCCAGTACCGCCTCGGCGGTCATCAGCTCGATCTCGATGAGGGCGCTCACCATCGGCCGGTGCGGCGCCGGCATGAGCGGCAGCACCTCCCGCCCCGACCGCAGATCGGTCCGGGCCCGCTCGACCTCGTGCTCCACCAGGGAACGCAGCCCGGCGGAGGCCCGGCCCGCCGCCAGGTCCTCCACCGTGACGGAGAAACGCTTCAAGGTCTCCGCCGGGATGCCCACATGTCCCTCCCGCAGGTCCTCGGCGAGGTCGTTGACGAAGTCCAGTCGCTGGCTGCCGTCGATGAGGGTGCGGCAACCCGCCCGGAACCGTCCGTCGGTGTCGCTCTCCGGCCCCAGCAGCCCGGCGATCGGCAGGAAGGCGGGCAGCGAGTAAGCGTCCACATAGGCCTGGTAGTCGGTCTCGGTGGCGAAGCCCTCGAACGCCAACTCCGCGGCGGCGGTGGCCAGATACGACTCGACGGCCGCCCGGTGCCGCGGGTAGGCGGAGACGGTGTGCAGCAGGGTGCGGATCAGCGGGTCGTCACCGGTCCCGGTCTCCAGCGCGGTGCGCACCCGCCGTTCCCAGGCGGCCCAGGCCACCGCCCGCTCCGGCTTCGGGCCGCTGTCCAGGAGCGTGTCCCCGTGGTGCATCACGGCGGTCGCGGCCACCACATGGGGCAGCACGGCGGGCGGCAGCAGCACCCGGCAGGCCAGATAGGCGCTGCGCCGGTACTGCCGCACCGCCCGCCGCTGGACGCCGTAGTCCAGGCGCAGTTCCGGGTCCGTGATGCCCGCCGCGGTCAGGGTCTTGTTCCACGCGCTCACGATGAGATCGTAGAGGTACGTCCGGACGGCGGAGCCCGGCCCCCGAGGCGCTCAGGCAAGGGACGTGAGGAAGTCCAGCAGCGCCGCGTTCACCTCGTCCGGCCGCTCCTGCTGGGTCCAGTGCCCGCAGCCCGCCAGCTCCAGCGGCTCGCGCACCAGGTTGGGCATCAACTCGGGCAGCCGGGCGATGAGTTCGGGTGTGCCGGGGAACGCCGGGACCAGGTCGCGGTCGCCGTAGACGTACAGCGCGGGCGGGGTGACGACGGCGCCCTGCCAGGGGGCGGTCAGTTCCCAGTTGCGATCGAGGTTGCGGTACCAGTTGAGGGCGCCGGTGAAGCCGTGGGCGAAGCTCTCGGTGAGCACGTCGAGGTCCGCCTCGGTGAACCACCCCGGCAGGGTCTGCGGATCCGGCATGTCCGCGAGCCAGCCGCGCTCGGGGTCGACCAGCGGCTGGCGGACCTCACCGGTGCCCGCGCCCTCCCCGGACGCCATGGTGAAGAACTTCCGCAACGTGGTGCGCGGGTCGCGGCCGAACTCGGCGTCGGCGACACCCGGGCGGTTGAAGTAGTTCCAGTAGAAGCGCCCGCCGAACCTCCGGTCCATCGTCTCCAGCGGCGGCTGCGCCCCGCGGAACGGCGGCGGCACGCTCAGCCCGGCCACCCCGCGCACCAGGTCGGGGCGGAACAGCGCGGTGTGCCAGGCGACCGGCGCGCCCCAGTCGTGCCCGACGACGAACGCCCGTTCCTCGCCCAGCTCCCGGATCAGCCCGACGACGTCACCGACCAGGTGGAAGATGCTGTACGCCCCGACGTCCGCGGGGTGGTCGCTGCTGCCGTACCCGCGCTGGTCGGGGGCGACCACGTGGAAGCCGGCCGCGGCCAGCGGGCCGAACTGGTGCTGCCAGGAGTGCCAGGACTCGGGGAAGCCGTGCAGCAGCACGACCAGCGGGCCGGAGCCCTCCTCGGCGATGTGCAGCCGGATCCCGTTCACGTCGACCATTCGATGCTGAACCATGTGCACGAGCGTACGCGCAACGATCTTCGGCCACCCGTCCTGACCGGCTCCGGAGCCCTCGTCGGCTGCACCCTGAACGCGTGCACCCCGACCCGCAACGCATGCACCCCGACCCGCTCGGACGGGAGCCGGACCGACCCGCTGTGACCCGGGTCGGCCGGGCTCCGCCGTGCTCAGAACGGGTAGTGCGCCTGCCGGGTCGCGAGGGTCACCCAGCGGGTGTTGGAGAACGCCTCGATGCCCCACCGGCCGCCGAACCGGCCGTACCCGGAGGCCTTGACCCCGCCGAAGGGGGCCTGCGGCTCGTCGGCCACGGACTGGTCGTTGATGTGGACGATCCCGGTACGGATCCGGCGCGCGACCGCCAGCCCGTGCGTCGCGTTCTCGGTGATGATGCCGCAGGTCAGCCCGTTGTCCGTGTCGTTGGCGAGGGCGATCGCGGTGGCGTCGTCGGCGAACGTCTCGACGACGCCGAGCGGTCCGAAGGCCTCCGCGTGGTACAGCTCGGCGTCCTTGGGGACGTCGGCGAGGACGGTCGCCGGATGCACCGCGCCCTCCGGCCGGCCGCCCCCGGTGAGCACGGTGGCGCCCTTGCCGACCGCGTCCGCCACCAGCCCGGCCACGCGCTCCGCGGCGGAGGCGGTGACCAGCGGGCCCACCACCGTGCGCGGGTCGCCCGGATCACCGGACGGAAGGGCGGCGACCTTGGCACTGAGCTTGCGGGTGAACTCCTCGGCGAGGGAATCGTGGACGAGGATGCGGTCGCCCGACATGCAGATCTGCCCGGAGTTCATGAACATGCTGAAGGCGACGGCGTCCACCGCGTAGTCCACGTCGGCGTCCGCGAGGACGAGCACCGCGTTCTTGCCGCCCAGCTCCAGCACGGCCGGCTTGAGGTGCCGTGCCGCGTGGGTGCCGATGATCCGGCCGACGCCGGTGGAGCCGGTGAAGTTCACCGCCCGCACCCGGGGGTCGGCGATCAGCGCCTCCGCGATCCCGGCCGCGTCCTCACGGGCGTTGGTGACCACGTTCAGCACCCCGTCGGGCAGGCCGGCCTCGCGCAGCACGTCCGCGACCAGCAGCCCGCAGGCGATCGGCGCGTCCTCGCTGGGCTTGACGACGACCGTGTTGCCGGCGGCGAGCGGCGCCGCGACCGCCCGGACGCCGAGGATGACCGGGGCGTTCCACGGCGCGAACGCCGCCACCACCCCGAGCGGCTCCCGTACCGCGAGCCCCAGCGCGCCCTCCTCCTGGGCGCTGAGCACCTCACCCCGCGGCGCGGTGATCGCGGCCCCGGCCTCGCGCAGGATGTTCGCGGCGAGACCCACGTTGAAGCCGGCCCACGGCCGGGTGCCGCCGACCTCCTGGGCCATCAGGTCGGCGACCTGCTCCGCGCGGGACTCCAGCAGGTCGGCGGCCTTCAGGAAGATCGCGCGGCGGGCGAAGGGGGCGAGCGCGGCCCACGCCTCGAAGGCCGCGTCGGCGGCGTCCACGGCACGGGTCACGTCCTCGGGCCCGGCCGCGGCGACCGTGGCGTAGACCTCGCCGGTGTAGGGGGCGATGTCCTCGGTGGTGCGGCCGGACAACGCGGGGACGTCCTTGCCGCCGATCAGAAGTTCGCGAATGAGGGGCATGGGCGCAACCGTAGGCACCGCATGTTTATGGTTCAAGCATTCGCGCTCTACTTCTCGACGGCCGCCACCCGGGTGGGCCGCCCCAGCGCCCAGAACAGGACACCGAGGAGCATGAACCCGACGAGCGGGATCAGCTCCGTGAGCAGGTACTTCCCGCGCTCGGCGTGGGTCCAGCCGTCCGGCGCGTAGTCGGCGCCGAACCAGTGGTCGCCGGCACCGGGCGCGACCAGCTGCACGCTGGCGAAGAGGATCAGCAGCGTGAGGACCCCGCTGACGACCCAGGGGAACGGGGCCCGGTACGGGCGGGGCGTGTCCGGGTACTTGCGGCGCAGGAACGGCAGCGCGGGGAAGATGCCCAGGTAGCTGACGAGGGTGGTCGACACGGCCAGGCCGAGGACCGCGCCGAAGAGCTTGGCCGCGCTGCCGTTGGTCAGCTGGTGGGCCAGGACCAGGACGCCGGTGGAGACCAGGCCGCTGAGGATGTTCACCCGGACCGGGGTGCCGAACCGGCTGGAGATCACGCCGAGGAAGCGGGGCGCGGCGCCGTCGTAGCCGGAGACGGCCAGGGCGCGGTCCGAGCCCATGATCCAGGTGACGCCCGAGGACAGCACCGTGAGGATGAACATGACCGCGGCCAGGTCGCCGAGCACGGTGCCGAAGCCGCTGAGCGTGGGCGTGCCGTCGGCGGCGACGTGCCCGCCGTACACCGTGAAGACCTGCCGGATCGCGTCCACGAAACCGCCGAGACCGGTGATCGCCTTCACCGGCAGCACGAGCAGGATGCCGAGGATCGGCAGCGCGTAGAGGAGGACGGAGAGGACGGCGCTGCGGAAGATGCCGTAGGGGACGTCCTTCTGCGCGTTCGTCATCTCGTCGCCGGCCGTGTTGGGCAGCTCGAAACCGACGTAGTTGAACATCAGCACCGGTACCAGGCCGACGAATCCCGCGTAGGTGGGCGAGAAGTCACCGATGCCGAAGCCGTGCAGCCCGTGCTGGATCCCGTACACCACCACCGTGACGGTGAACAGGCCGAGCAGCACGAACCGGCTCCAGGCGCCGATGGTCGGGATCCACTTGCCGATGTCGAAGGAGAGGATCGCGGCGAGCACGCCCACCCAGACGAAGACGACGGTGAAGACGTAGAAGGCGGCGGTGCCCAGCTCCTTCCCGTCGTTGAAGAAGGTGGTGTACGCCGTGACCGCGGAGACGGCGAGGGTGCCGCCCAGCCACACCGGGTTGGTGATCCAGTACAGGAAGTTGTTGACGGCACCGGCCAGCCGCCCGAAGGCCCGGCTGGTCCAGATGTAGGGGCCGCCCTCGTCGGGGAAGGCCGCCCCGAGCTCGGCGATCAGCAGCGCGGACGGCACGAAGAACACCACGGCCAGCACGATCAGCCAGGTGAACGCCTCGGCACCGGAGGAGGCCACGGCGCCGATGGTGTCCACGCCGACGATGGTGCACAGCAGGAAGAACAGGATGTCGAAGCGGCCGAAGTGCTTGCGCAGCTTCTGCCGCTCCACCCGGGCGGCGGCCGGCGCGTCGACCGGCTCGGGTGCGAGGGGGGCAGCGGTCACCGGGAGCTCCAGCGTGCTCGTGAGGGGCGCGATTCGGCCATGGTCCACGGCACCGCACAACCGCACAACCGCTCGGACCCAAGTCGTGACCATCGCTCCCGGCACTCATAGCCGCCGGAAATCTCCCGGAAACCGAGGACCGGATCACCCGCTTCCCGTACCCGGCGTCGATCAGGCGCCGGGTCGTTCGGTTCTACGGCCCGCCAGGGCCGCGCCTGCGCCGGCTCCGGGCACGGCTCGTGGGGTCGGAAGACGGGTCGGGCGGTGTCGGGGGCGGTTTGACGAGGCCGTGGAGGTGGGCGTAGGCGACCGCCTGGACGCGGTCGCGGAGGTGGAGTTTGGTGAGGATGCGGGAGACATGGCTCTTCACGGTCTCGTCGCCGATGCCGAGGCGGTCGGCGATCTCGGCGTTGGTGCAGGCCTCGGCGATCAGCAGCAGCACGTCGTGCTCCCGCGAGGTGAGCTCGTCCAGGCCGGCGGGGACGGCCGGCGGCGCGACCCCTTCGGCGAGCCGGGTCAGGAGCCGCCGGGTCACCGAGGGGTCGATGAGGGCGTCACCGCGGGCGGCGACCCGGCCGGCGGCGATGAGCTCCTCCGGAGGGAGGCTCTTGAGCAGGAAGCCGCTGGCTCCGGCGCGCAGGGCGCGGTGGACGTAGGCGTCCTGGTCGTAGGTGGTCAGCAGGATGACCCTGGTGGTGTTCTGCGGGTCGGCCAGGATCGTCTCGGTGGCGCGCAGACCGTCCAGCAGGGGCATGCGGATGTCGAGGATGGCGACGTCGGGGCGGAGCCGGCGCACCTCGCTCACCGCGCTGCGGCCGTCGGAGGCCTCGGCCACGCACTCCAGGTCGGGCTGGCTGTCCAGGACCGCGCGCAGGCCGGAGCGGAACATGGCGTGGTCGTCGGCGACCAGGACGCGCAAGGTCATGACGGATCCAGGGGGTCGAGCGGGAAGGTGACGGTGGTGGTCCAGGCGGTGCCGTCGGGCGTGGGGCCGTAGGTGACGGAGCCGTGGAAGAGGGCGGCGCGGCTGCGGATGCCCTGGAGGCCGCGGTGCGGGGAGTCGGGCCGGCCGCGCGTTCCGACGGGGAGGGGGTTGGCCGTGGTGACGGTGAGGGCGGCGGGGGAGTAGCGCAGCTCGACCTCGGCGACCCCGCCGGCCCCGTGCCGCAGGGCGTTGGTGAGCATCTCCTGCACCACCCGGTACGCGGCGATGTCCAGGGACTCCGGCAGCCGGGGCGGCACGCCGTGCACGGTCACCCGGGTCTTCAGACCTACGGCACGGACGGTGTCGAGGAGCCCGGAGAGGTTGTCCAGGCCCGGCTGGCTGTCCTCCCCGGCGGGGGCGCCGTGCAGGAAGTCCAGCAGGCGCCGCAGGTCGACCATGGCCGCCCGGCTGGACGTCTCCACCGCGGTCAGCGACTCGGTGACGTCGACGCCGTCCGGCGCCGCCCCGGCCCGCAGCCGGGCGACCCCCGCGTGCATGCTGATGGCGCTGACGTGGTGGGAGATGACGTCGTGCAGATCACGGGCGATGCTGCTGCGTTCCTCGGCGATGGCCTCGGCCAGGGCCTGCTGCCGCTCGTGCCGCTCCCGCTCGGAGCGCTGCTCCAGTTCGGCGATGTAGGCGCGGCGCGCGGTGGTGTACCGCCCGACCAGCCAGGGCAGCAGGGCATCGCCCAGGGCGCCGAGCAGGATTCCCCCGTGCCCGAAGTGCTCGCCGCCGAGCAGCTGCCCCCCGACGATCCCGGTCGCCAGGCAGAGCAGGGACGCCACGGCGGGCCCCCGGTCCAGCCAGGCGCCCGCCCGGTAGGCGGAGACCAGCATGCCCGCGTTGTTGAGCTGGGGCAGCGGACCGTGACCGGGCAGCAGGACGCTGCCGCCGACCGCGACGACCGCCTGGGCGACGGCCACGGCTCCCGACAGCCGTGGCGGGGTGGCCAGGGCGGCGTCGACCACGACGACGGCCGCGAGGACCACCCAGTGCCACGCCGTCAGCGGGTGGGATTCACCGGCGAGGAGAAAGCCGAGGCAGTCCACGACCAGGGTGGTCGCGGCGACCAGGAGCGACTGCCGGGTCAGCGATCCGCGGACGTCGCGTGTGCGGACGTCGCGTGTGCTGACGTCGTGTGTGCTGACGTCGTGTGTGCTGACGTCGCGTGTGCGGACGTCGCGTGTGCTGACGTCGTGTGTGCTGACGTCGCGGGCGCTGACGGACGCCGCTCGGCGCGTGCCGCGTGCTTCACGCCCCTCGCTCTCGGGCAAGGCAGTCCTCCTCTCCTCCGCGCCACGGACGCCTTGGACGACCCATGATGCCTGGTCACGGCCTTGGGCGGGTCCCCCGTCCGGGGGAGGGAACCTCCCCTGTCACCGTGACGACACCGGCGCGCCGCCGCCATAGCTTGGCCCGACCATGAACGACACGCCCCCTCGTACGACGGCGCGCCCCACCCGCCCGCGTACCCACCACCCCCACCGACGCCGCCTGCGGACCATGCTCTCCGTCCTGGTGTGCGCCGTGCTCCTGCTGCTGATGTCGAGCCCGGCGGCCACCGCGGACTCCGCGTCCACCGGCAACGACGTACAGGTGGCCCAGACGCTCGGCGACCGGGAACTGACCGTCGTCCTGCGCCGGATCACCGGAGTGCCGGGTCCGCTGCACGTGGACGTGATCACACACAGGGGCACGGCCGCCGGCCGGATCGAGCTCGCGGTGACACCCACCGGCGTCTCGACGTCCGCGTCGAAGGGCAGGGCATCCGGTACGACCGCCGACTCGGCCGTCGTGAAGCTGGGCAGCACCCCCGGCTCCTACTCCGCCCAGATGGACGTCGACGAGGTCGGCCCCTGGGAACTGACGCTCGACGACGGATCCGGGCACACCGCGAAGATCCCCTTCGTCGTCTCGAAGACGACCACCTCACCGGCGGAGAAGGCGGTCTACGTCGGTTTCATCGGCGCCGGCGCCCTCATGCTGGTCACCGTCGTCGTGGCCGTACGCGTGCGGCGCGGCTGGTGGACGTTCGTGCCGTCCGGCGGCGTGCTCGCCTGCCTCGCCGTGGCGGTCACCGGCGCCGTCCTCTCCTCCGACCTGCCGCTGCCGGTGTCCCAGGGAGCCCAGGTGGACGCCACGATCGACGGTGTCGGCAACCCGTACACCTCGGTCGTCCAGCAGACAGCCGACTACTCGCGCCCGCCCGCCACCATGCTGCTGACCTCCTCAACGGCCCGCGCGGGCGAGACCGACACCCTGACGCTGAAGCTGACCGACGCCTCGACGGGCCTGGCCGTCGACGACCTCGTCGTCCACGACGGGGCATTGGTGCACCTGTTGGTCGTCGGCCCCTCGGGGCAGCTGTACCACCTGCACCCGGTCATGACCGGGTACGGCACCTTCGAGGTGGAGCTGCCGCTGCCCGAGGCCGGCCACTACGCGGTCTCCGCCGAGTTCGCCCGCCGTGGCGGCGGCGTCCAGGAGGTCCGCTCCGCGACCGGCATCGACGCGACCGGCATCGACGCGACCGGCATCGATGCGACCGGCTCGACGAAGGCGGCCTCCAGCAGCTTGCCGACGCAGGTGGGGACCGGCACCCGGACGGTCGACGGGATCCGCGTCCGCACGACGGCGTCGTCGCTCGTCGCAGGCAAGGCGGCTGTCCTGACCGCTCGGATCGGCGACTCGGCGACTCTCCAGCCGTGGCTCGGCATGCTCGGTCACATGATCGTCGTCGGCCCGCTCAGGTCGAGGACCGCGGCGCTGGGCGCGGAGACACAGAACGCCGAGGTCTGGGCGCACTCGCACTCCATGGGCTCCGTCGCCGACGACATGCCGGGCATGGCCATGAGCTCCGGCGACATGAGCTCGATGAGCGGCCTGACCTCCGTCAACGGCGACAGCACCGCCGACGAGACGGTCGCCGCCTACGGGCCCGACGTCTCCTTCGTCTACACCTTCCCGACCGCCGGTGACTACCGGATCTGGATCCAGGCCGAGCGCGACGACACGATCATCACCGTCCCCTACCTGCTGCACGTCACCGACGCCGCCACGGAGACGACCCGATGAGCGGGCCCAGGTCATCGTCCCGCCGCCGACGCTTCCGGATGGGCGCGGTCCTTCTGGCCACCGTCCTGTTCACCGTGCTGGCGCTGCGCCTGATGCTGCCGTCGGGTACGACCGGCTCCTCGTCCGGCTCCTCATCGGGCGGTACGACCCTCACCGGCGGTACCGCCCACGACGTGGTGACCCTGACGATCGCCTCACCGAAGACCGGCACGACGGCGGTCGAGGTACGCCTCACACCGCGCGAGGGGATCGGGACGACCGGAGCGGCGACGGTCGTGACCGTCTCGGCCGTGCTGCCGACGGCGGGCCACGCGGTGCCCGACCACACCGCCGTGCGGACCGCGAACGACCGCTACCAGGTCGCCTCCCTGCCGCTGATGATGACCGGCCGCTGGGAGTTCCTCGTCGACATCGACATCGACATCGACGGCCAAGGCCGCGACGACCACCTCGTTTTCCCGCTCACCCTCACTCGCTGACCCCGCTGAAAGGCATTGCCGATGGACGCCGTCCCCGAATCCACACTCACCGTCGCCCCCGACGAACCGTCACCACCCGGCAACCCGCCCCGGCCGCACGCGGACCGGGCCGGCCCCGTCGCCGCCTTCACCGTGCTGGCCGGCACGCTGACCTCGCTGATCGGCATCAGCTGGGACATCGAGTGGCATGTCGACGTCGGCCCGGACACCTTCTTCACCCTCTCCCACCTGCTGCTGTACTCCGGCAGCGCCCTCGCCGGTGTCGCCGGCCTGGTGATGGTGCTGCGCTCCACCTTCGCGCAGCGCGCCGGACGCGCTACCGACCGGGCCGTGGGCGGGGCGCCGGTCCGGGTGTTCGGCGGCACGTTCACCGCACCCCTCGGCTATCTCATCGCCGGCACCGGCGCCGCACTGTTCCTGATGTACGGCCTGGTCGACCTGTGGTGGCACTCCCTGTACGGCTTCGACGCCGTGCTCAACTCCCCGCCGCACGTGGCGCTGTTCATCTCCATCAGCCTGACCATGGTCGGCAGCATCACCGTCTTCGCCGCCGCCCGGGAGCAGCTGTGGGGACGGATCGGCCTGGTCGTCAGCACCCCGGTGCTGATCACCTTCTGCCCCCTCACCACCTACGCGTTCCAGGGGGTGTCCCAGACCGTCGACCCGCAGCTCGCGGGCAACATCTTCTTCTCCGTCTGCCTGCTGATCACGGGGGCGCTGACCCTGCGTCGCCGGGGCATCGCGGCGGCCATCGCGGCAGTGCTCGGTGTCATGCAGCTGTTCCTGTGGTGGTTCTCGCCGTGGGCGGCCAAGTGGTACGCCGGCTACGTCGGGCTGCCGCTGCGCGACAACCTCATGAACGCGGCGCCCGTACTGCCCTCCGGCATCCCCATGTTCATGCTCGGCGTGGCCGTCGTGATCGAGGCCCTGCTCCTGCTCGGCCGCAGGCAGAACTGGTCGGGCCGCTGGATGCCGCAGGCCGTCGGCGCGGTCGGCGGTGTACTGGTCAGCCTTTCGATGCTCCTCCAGACCTCCCTGGTCAGCGGAGGCGGCGGCGGAGGTGGAGGCGGCGGTGGCGGCGGCGGTGGCGGCGGTCCGATGGGCCAGTCCGGCACCTCCGCGAGCACGTTCCTCACCGACGCCGTTCTCGGGCTGCTGATCGGCGCACTGGCCGGCTACCTCGGCTCCCGCTTCGCCGTTCTGCTGCGGCTCAACGCCACCGTCACCGACCAGGAAGACAGCCTGACCCGATGAACACGCACCGCGCCCGCGCCCTTGTCCTCGCTCTCTTCGCGACGGCGGGCATGCTCTTCGTCTCGGCCCCGTCCGCCCAGGCATACGCGCCGGTCGACATCGTCCACACCGAGAAGGTGAAGGTGGGCCCGTACAACCTGACGGTCGGCTTCTCCAAGTGGCCCCTGCGCGCCAACCAGTCCCTGGACTTCACCTTCGCCCCCGACGGAGGCATCAAGGGCAGGTCCGGCACCCTCTCCATGAGCCTTGCCGGCCAGAAGAACGGCATGAGCGGTCCGGGCGGCGGGGGAGGGGACGCCGGAGGCATGGGCGGTCAACTGGCACGGCACCCGCGCAAGCTGTCGGTCTGGGGCCTGGACGTCCAGTCGCTGTCCACCGCCGGCACCTGGAACTTCACCTTCACCATCAACGGCTCCCAGGGCACCGGAACGGGCGCGCTGAAGAACATCCCCGTCCTCTCCCAGCCCGGCCCGCCGTACGCGCTGAGCTGGACCGTCTGCACGCTGCCGCCTGTCGGCGGCCTGATCGCCCTGCTCACCGTGGCCTGGCGCCGCCACCGCCCGGGCCGCCGCATCGCGGCGATGACCCACTGACGAGCAGATCCCCGTAGCACGCACCGCTGCCCACGGCCGCGCGTCGGTTGGTGCTCGAAGGGCGTGTGCGCGGACCGGCGAGGGTGCAGCCGCACCCTCGCCGGTCCGGCCGGCCGTCACAGGAGCGGCCGGCCGGACCGCCGGGCTGGGTGTCAGCCCCTGCTGTCGGGCATCGGTCAGTTGGTGTACACGGCCGGGGAGCCGCTGACGCTGCTGTCGACGACCGGTGCGTAGGCGGCTGTGAAGTATCCGCTTGCCGCGCACAGGGACGAACCGGACGACTTGGTGAAGGCCTGGTTGGTGAAGGTCAGGCTGTTGGCGGTGTTGGAGCTCACCGCGGAGAGACCGGACGCCCGGTAGACGCAGTTGACGGTGCCCAGCAGGGTGGAGAGGACCACCGTGGTCTGGATGGTGCTGCCCGAGGCCGGGGTCACGGTCACGGCGCCGCCCGAGGCCGCGGACGTGGTGTAGGGCAGGTTGTTGACGGTGACGCTCTGCACGCCGGTGACGCCGAGGACGTTGCTGGTGCAGCCGCTGAAGGTCTGGGCGGTCGCGGACTCGGTCGCGGTGCCCGGGGCGGCGGGGTTCGACGTCACCGTTGCGGACAGCGACGAGGCGGTGCAGGTGATGCCGCTGGAGCCGCCGCTGGCCGTGGCGAGGGTGGCCTTGGTGCCGCTGGCCAGTGACGCGGTGAGTACGTCGCCCACGGAGACCGCGTTGCCGCCGGCGCTGCCGTAGGTGAGCACGGAGCCGGCCGCCGACACCGAGGCGGCCGGAAGGAGGGTCAGGGCGGACAGGGCGGCGGTGACGGCTAAGGCGGAGACACCGATTCTGCGCATGCGGGAGTCCTCTTTCGGGCGTGCGGGTGGTATGAGGGAGGGGCGCCCGTCCGGACATGGAGAAGGACGGGCGGCCCGGGCATGGCGGTCCCGGATCGCGGACTGCCGGACCGGTGCGCGTTGCTGATGACTGACCCGGCGTCAGGGACGCCGGTGCACTTGTTGGCGCCTTGCGGGTGCGTGACACTGACGGCTCCAGCAGGTCGTCCACCGCAGGTCCGCATGAGAAGAAAACCTGTGAAGGTTGTAAACCTGACGAGTATTCAACGTCAAGGCATGACACATGACGTCGTGAGAAGGGGCCTGGAATGGCAGCAGGTTCGCCGGTGCCGCCTCCGCTGGTGTTGCCCGGTACCCGCAGGGCACGCGACCCGGAGCGCTCGCTGCGGCGGGGTCCGCGCCGTACCTCGCCGGAGGCCGTCGCCGCCAACCAGCGGGACCGGCTGCTCGACGGGTTCGTGCGCACCGTCGCCCAGGTCGGCTACGCTGGCACCCGGGTCAGCGACATCTGCCAGGCCGCCGGCGTGACCAGGCCGGTCTTCTACGAACTCTTCAAAGGGAAGGAGGACGCCTTCCTCGCCGCTCACCACCACGGCACCTCCCTGGTTTTCGCCGCGATGGAGGAAGCCCGTGCCCAGGCCCGCGACTGGCCGGGGCAGATGCGCGCCGGCCTCGGCGCACTGCTGGTGATCCTCGCCGAGGCACCCGAGTTCGCGGCGATGGCGATCGTCGAGATCGACGCGGTGGGCCCCGCAGGACGAGAGGCCCGCGAGCACCTGCTGACCCGGTTCCGGGACTGGTTCACCGACCTGCCCGAGCTGGAACTCCCTGTTCCACAGGAGGAGTTGGTCGACACGGTGGTCGGCGGCGCGTACTCCGCGATCTACCGTCGCATAGCCACGGGCCGGACCGCCGAACTGCCCGCACTCCTGCCCGGCCTGGCCTTCTCCGTACTCGCCCCGTTCCTGGGCCCGGAACGTGCCGCCGCCTGCCTGGCCGCCCCGCCCCCTGCCACGGGCCCCCTGCCGTCCTGCCTGAACCCGGAGCCCTGAGCGGAACGCGCCCATGGCGACCGAGTCGCCGCGACGGACCGTGCCCGGACCCCGGCACTAACGGACCGTGCCCGGACACCCGGCACTAACGGACCGTGCCCGGACACCCGGCACTAACGGACCGTGCCCGGACACCCGGCACTAGAGGAACGGCGTCCCGGCGTCCAGCCCTGACAGCACCCTGCCGTGCAACTCCAGGTTGGCGGCGGGATTGACGAACGAATGCAGGTTCAGGGCGTTCAGGTCCCGCACGATCCGCTGGATGGGCACCTCCCGGTGCAGGGAAGAGGCACCCGAAGCGGACCCGAGCAGGTCCGCGGCCTCCTTGCACAAGCGCGCCAGATACCCGCACTGCGCCCTGATCCGGGACCGCTCCAGGACCGTGTAGGGCTCCCCGTCGGCCACCCGGGATTCGATCAGCCCCACGAAGTCGGCGGCGAGGAGTTCCGCGGAGGAGACCTTCATCGCGGCCTCGGCGAACTGGAGATGCGTCACCGGCGCCTCGTGCTGGCGCTCGTAGAAGGTGTAACTGATCCCGCGCCGATGGATGCGCTCGCCGAACTCCGTCAGAGCCGCCCGTGCCAGACCGAGGGCGTTCGCGGCCGTCCAGGCGCAGAACAGCATCAGCACCGGCATGTGGTAGAAGGGATCTGCGCCCGCGCGCTGCGACGGAAACACGCCCGTCAGCAACGGCCCCAGCGGCAGTACGCGACGGGCGGGTACGTGAACGTCCTGCGCGACGACGGTGTTGCTGCCGCTCCCGGCCAGGCCGGAGACGTTCCAGTCGTCCAGGACCTTGAGATCGGTCATGGGGATCGCCAGCCACAGCAGCTCCGGCGGCCCCTGTCCGGTGTCGGCCGACGCGGTCAGCAGATGCCAGTCGGCGTCCTGACAGCCGGTCGCGAAGGGGGAGTTCCCGCTCACCACATAGCCGCCGTCCACCGCGACGGCCTTCGAGCCGGGGATGAGCGTGCCACCCACCCGTACATCGGGACGGGTGAAGATCTCGTCCTGTGCCTCGTCGGGGAACAGGGCCGCGATGAACGCGCACCCGGCCTGGATCAACGCCATGAACCCGGCCGACCCGCACGCGGCGGAGACCTCGCTCAGCGCGTCGACCTGCGTCCGCAGCGAACTCTGGTAACCCCCGTGGCGGCGGGGGACGTTCATACGGAAGATCCCGGCGCCCGCGAGAGCCTCGACGACCTCCTCGGCGACTCGCCCCCGCTGCTCGGCACGCAAGGCGTGGGAGCGGATGAGGGGGTGGAGCGCACGTACGCGTTCGACGAGATCGGTGTCCGAGCGAGGTGCTGACGAACCGGCCAAGTGACGACCTCCGCTCTCGGGACCCAGCAGGAACCCTCACCGTCGCGCCGATCCCGTCCACTGTCAACGCGCCGCCACGGCAACGGAGTTGAGCCAACCCCACATGGTGTCAGGTCGTGGCGGGCGGCAGGGGCGGGAGGCGGGTGTCGTAGAGCCAGGCGCGCAGCAGGGGCTCTGCTGTCGCGGGCATGGAGCGTGCGGCGTGGGCGATGAAGGCCGCGGTGTCGGCGCTGCTGCCGCGGTGGGCACGGTGCCAGCCGCGCAGCATCGCGAAGAACCGCTCGTCGCCCGCCGTCAGACGTAGAGCGTGCAGGGTGCACGCGCCGCCGGTGTAGACGCGGTCGTCGAAGATGCGGTCCGGTCCGGGGGCGGCGATCCGCAGGCCGTCGTGCCGCCCGGCCATGGTGTGCCACGCCGCCCTCGCGATGGTGTCGGCGGAGTCCTCGCCGATGTGCTCCGACCACAGCCACTCCCCGTAGGTGGCGAAGCCCTCGTTGAGCCAGATGTCCCGCCAGTCCCGCAGGCTCACGCTGTTTCCGTACCACTGGTGGACGAGTTCGTGTGCGACGAGGGTCTCCCACGTCCGGTCGCCGTCGATGTGGTTGCGGCCGAAGACGGACGCCGTCTGGTTCTCGACGGGCTCGTCCAGATCGGCGTCCACCACGACCGCGCCGTAGGTCTCGAAGGGATACGGACCGAACCAGCCGGTGAAGGTCTCCACCATCTCGGGCTGACGGGCCAGGTCGTACGCGGCCTGCCCGGAGATGCGCGCGGGGTACGCGTCGCGGCCGGTGACCCGGCGGCCGGTCGCGCTGTCGCGGGCCTGCCAGGTCCGCTGGGCGAACCGGCCGGTGTAGAGCGCGGCGAGATAGGGGGCCATGGGACCGGGGTGACGGTACGTCCAGCACTCGGTCGAACCCGTGCCCTCGCGGTGCAGGAGCGTGCCGTTGGCGATCACCTGATGGCCGCGGGGCACGGTCACCCGGAAGGTGAACCCGGCCTTGTCGTCCGGCCGGTCGTTGCACGGGAACCACGACGGGGCGCCGAGCGGCTGCGCGGCCACCAGAGTGCCGTCGTGCGGGTCGCCGGTGCGGTCCCAGCCGATGAGGCCGAACGGCGTGCGCACCGGGCCCGGCCGGCCGCCGTAGCCGATCTCCAGGGTGAACGGCGTGCCCGCCCCGATCGGCCGCGGTGTGGGCAGGACCAGTTTGTGCCCCTTGCGGTACGGCCGTGTGGGGGTCCCGTCGACCAGGGCGTCGTGCACGCTCAGCCCCGCGAGGTCGAGGTGGACCTGCCGCAGCGTCCGCTCGGCCACCGCGCGGATGTGCGCCCGGCCGTCGAGCGTGGCGGCGGCCGGGTCGTACGTCAGGCGCAGGTCGTAGGCGAGAGTGCGGTGGCCGTCGGTGCCGTGGCTCGCGAAGTAGCGCTCGGCCTCGCGGGGCAGGCTGTCCATGGCCGTCGCCGCCAGGGGAGCGAGCGCCGCACCGCGCAGCAACGTACGCCGACTGCACCACGTCATGCGGCTTCCCCTTCGCCGTGGCCGGTCGTAGCGCCTGTCGTAGTGCTCGTCGTAGTGCCCGTTGCAGTACCCGCCGCGGTGCCGGTCGCGGGGACGCCGGCGATGGGGTTGCCCGCCCAGCGCGTGCCGTCGGGCACCGTCTCACCGCGCATCACGAGGGAGGCCGCGCCGATGGACGCGCCGGCGCCGACCGCGGTGCCGGGCAGGGCGATGCTGTGCGGGCCGAGTGAGGCCCCGGCACCCAGACGCACGGTGTCCATCCGCATGATCCGGTCGTGGAACAGATGGGTCTGCAGGACACATCCGCGGTTGACGCTGACCCCGTCGCCGAGGCTGACCAGATCGGTCTCCGGCAGCCAGTACGTCTCGCACCACACCCCACGGCCGATGCGCGCCCCCAGCGAGCGCAGCCACCAGTTCAGCGCGGGCGTGCCGAGGTGCGCACCCGCTCCCCACGGCACGGCCAGCGTCTCCACGAACGTGTCGAACAACTCGTTGCGCCACACGAAAGACGACCACAGGGGCCGCTCGACCGCCCGGAAGCGCCCCACGAGCAGCCACTTGACGCCGGTCGTGATCAGGCAGGCCAGCACCGACGCGGCGAGCAGCAAGGGAACGCCGGCCACCGCGGCCAGGAGGAGTCCGCCCCGGTCCAGGGCCTCCTGCCCGGTCAGGAACAGGCACTCGGCCAGGAGCGTGCCCAGCATCATCGGCAGCAGCCGGCACACCTCCACGGCCGCGCGGGCCGCCACCAGCCGACGGCGCGGGGCGAACGTCCGTGCGAGGTCGGCGCTGTCGGGAACGCGCGGCAGCGGCATCACCGGCCGGCCGATCCAGGACATGCCCGGCCCGCCGTCGGCCGGCGCGTCGGACAGCACACCCACCAGCGCCCGGTCGGGGACGTCACGCCCGGGCGCGACGATGCCCGAGTTACCCACGAACGCCCGCGCCCCGATGCGCACGGGGCCCAACCGCAGCCATCCGTCGCACAGTTCGAACGGCGCGACGAGCGTGTCGTCGGCGAGGAAGGCCCCGTCGTCCACGCGGAGCAGGGACGGCAGCGGCAGGACGGTGGAGATCTCGGTGCCGCGGCCGACGCGTGCGCCGAGCAGCCGCAGCCAGTACGGCGTGGCCAGACTCGCGTAGAGGGGGAACAGACTGCCGCGAGCGCCGTCGAGGATCCGGGTCACCAGCCACGCCCGCCAGGCTACGCCCCCGTCCGCGCGGTACAGGCCGGGCCGGATCGAACGGCTCAGCAGCCGCACGGCGACCACGGTGACGAGCATCCCGCACACCGTGGTCAGGACCGTGAACAGCGGCGCGGCAACGAGCAGATGCCCGGCCGCGTCCGGCAGCGTCGGTGTGTCGCGCACCAGCAGCCAGGCCACGAACAGCGCGGGGGCCGCCGCGAGCAGGGACAGCAGGGGAAGCAGGGCGAGGGAGAGCGCGTAGGCCGGCTGCCAGGCGCGCGAGCGGTTCGCCGGCCGCGTGGGCCGGCCGGTGCCCGCGAGGTGTTGCCCGGGTTCGGCCGGCCGGGCCGGCGAGCCGGTCCATACCCGGCCGTCGGGGATCCGGCCGTCGAGGCAGCCGCCGGCGGCCAGTTCCGCACCGCGTCCCACCACGGCGCCCGGCAGCAGCGTGCTGCGGTGGCCCACCCGGGCGCCCGCGCCGACGGTGACGGCGCCGATGTGCAGCGTGTCGCCGTCGAGCCACCACCCTGCGATGTCCGCCCCGGGCTCGATGCTGCATCCGTCGCCCAGTTCGGCCAGGCCCGTCACCGGGGGCATGGTGTGCAGTCGTACGTCCCGTCCGGTCCGGCAGCCGAGGATCCGGGCGTAGCGGACGGCCCACGGGGTGCCGAGCAGGGCGGGGACACCGAACGCGGCCACGGCCCGTTCCGCGGTCCACAGCCGCAGGTGGACCCGTCCGCCGCGCGGATGGTCCCCCGGGGTGATCGAGCCGGCCAGCGTACGGGCGAGGCCGGCGCCGATCAGGCAGCGCAGCGGCGCGCTGAAGAGCACCGCCCAGCCCACCAGGACCAGCCACCACGACGTGTGCGGGGCCCAGCGGTGCGGGGCGACCCAGCCGAGCACGTCGTCCGCCACCGCCAGGCCGACCAGCCCGCGCAGCGCGGTGATTCCGTAACCGGCCTGGACGACGGCGAACTGGACGACAGCCCTCCACCGGGGCAGCGGCCTGACGGGGCGCACCTCCCGTACCGACCCGGCCAGCGAGTCGAGATGGTCCGCCATGCTCCGCAGCACGGGGTGCCGGTAGAGGTCGGCGACGGAGAGACCCGGATAGTCCTCGCGCAGCATCGACGCCATCCGGGCGGCGGTCAGGCTGCTCCCGCCGAGTTCCACGAAATGGCTGTCGGGGCCGGGCCGCAGCCCCAGCAGCTGCTCCCAGACGTCCGCCAGCCGAGCGGCCGTGCCGTGCAGCGGCTGCGCGGTGTCACCGCGGCCGGCGTCGGCCAGGGGCACCGGCCAGGGCAGCGCCTCGCGGTCGACCTTGCCCGACGCACGCGTGGGCAGGGCCGTCACCTCGGCCAGGACCGGTACCAGGGGCGCGGGCAGCCGTTCGCTCAGCAGCGCCCTGGCCTTGGCGGCCTCGAAGGCGCGACTGCCGTCGGCCGCCCGCTGCGGAACGACGTAACCGACCAGCACCTGGGCACCCGCCGCGGTCGACCGCACGGCCGCAGCCGCCCCGCGCACGCCCGGCAGGGCAAGGAGGGCCGCGTCGATCTCGCCGAGTTCGACACGGCGCCCGCCGAGCTTGATCTGGTCGTCGATGCGCCCGAGGAAGACCAGTCCCTCGGCGTCGGCGCGCACCAGGTCGCCCGAGCGGTAGGCGCGTGGCGTGTCCAGCGCGGGGCACGGCCGGAAGCGCTCCGCGTCCCGGACGGGGTCCAGGTAGCGGGCCGTTCCGGCGCCGCCGATGACCAGTTCGCCCTGCCCGCCGGGGGCGACCGGCTGCCCGGCCTCGTTCACCACCGCCAACTCCCAGCCTGCCAGCGGCAGTCCGATGCGCACGGGTTGCCCGGGCCGCAGCGGGGCGGCACAGGCCACGACGGTGGTCTCGGTGGGACCGTAGGTGTTCCACATCTCGCGTCCCTGACCGGCGAACCGTTCGACGAGGCCGGGAGGGCACGCCTCGCCGCCGAGGATCAGTAACCGGACCTGGTCCAGGGCTTCCCGGGGCCACATGGCCAGCAGGGTGGGGACGGTGGAGACGACGGTGATCCCGTGTTCCACGAGCCAGGGGGCCAGCTCGTGGCCGGCCCGTACCAGGGCCCGTTCGGCCGGCACGAGGCACGCACCGGAACGCCACGCGAGCCACATCTCCTCGCAGGAGGCGTCGAAGGCGACGGACAGCCCCGCCAGTACCCGGTCGCCGGGGCCGAGCGGACGGTCCCGCAGGAACAGCGCCGCCTCGGCGTCCACGAAGGCGGCGGCGGAACGGTGGGTGACGGCCACGCCCTTCGGCGCGCCGGTCGAGCCGGACGTGAAGATGATCCACGCGTCGTCGCCGGGAGCGGGCACGGCTCCCGCCACCCTTCCCGCCACCGCTCCCGCTCCCGCCACCGTTCCCGTTCCCGCTCCGGACGGCGGCACGAGTCCGGCGGGCGGCAGATGCGGACCCAGTACGTGGCACACTCCGGCCTCACGGAACACCGTGACGGCACGCTCCTCGGGATCGTCGGCGTCGACCGGGACGTAGGCCGCGCCGCAGAACAGGACGGCGAGGATCGACAGATAGAGCTCGGCGCCACCCGACGGCACCCGGATGCCGACCCGGTCGCCGGGGCCGATTCCCCGCTCGGTGAGGTGCCGGCCGCGACGGCGGATCTCGGCGCACAGCGCGAGGTACGACAGCACCTCGGTTCCGGTGTCCAGGGCGGGTGCGTCCGGGTGCAGGGCGGCGGTGGCCCGCAGGACGTCCACGAGGGTGCGGGGTGACGCGGCCGGGGAGGAGCGGAAGACGGCCCGCTCCCCAGAGGGCTCGGGAGACGGTGGCGGGGTATCGAGTGCGGTCGATGTCAAGGTCGTGCCTCGTGCTTCCTGTACCGCGGGCGGCAAGCCCATTACAGGCTGTCAGAGGGCTGTGCGCGGCGAGGCGTTCGCCAACTCCGGGCAATTGATTCACTGCCCGCCCATGGGACGAAAATGACGAACCGCAGACCCTGTCGAACCGATTCCCTCACCTTGCCCACGCTCTTTTCGAGTTCGGGAAGAAGCGGACGAGAAAATGGTTCGTTTTGGCGCGGGAGTTCTTTCGGCGCCGCAAAGGAAAAGAATGGGCCGGTGGTCGCTTGGTGCCCCACAGGCCGCCTGTGACCGGCATCCGTGCCGCCGTCGGCCCTTCCCCGGCCCTTCCCGGACCCATCCCGGACCCATCCCGGACCCTTTCCCGAGCCTTCTCCGATCCTTCTCCGTCGTGGTTCTTCTCGTACTGTTCGATTAATGAGGTGCGCTCATGCTGTCGAGCCTGGAAGCCGCCTTCGCCGATCACGGCGAAAGGGGTTTTTCGTAAGCTCGTTCGCCGCGCCCGGCCGAGGCTGCGACTACCGGCGCAAGAGGCGAACGCAATGCCGACGGGGCCGCCGGCCGGGACTCCTCGGCCGCCTCACGGGTGTGCGGGGCGAGGGTCGGCGCCGGTCCGGCGTACCGGCGCGGGGTGTTACCGGTGCGTGTCCCGAGGTTAATTTCTGCGCCCGACGGGTTGGCCGGAAGCCGTCTCCTGGTTATCGTTCACGGACTTCACTCAATCGTTCCGCTGAACGAATAGCGAGAGAGACGGTCGGTCCATGCCCGACACCCACCTCACGGGGCGCCGCTCGGTGCTCGCCGCGGGCGTGGCCGCTGCGGCCTCGCTCGGCGCGTCCTGGCTGCTCACCGGCTGTACGGGGGCAGCCGCAGCCCCCGACCTGACGGCTGCCGCCCTGAAAGGCGCCCCCGACCCCGGCGGCACCCTGCGCATCGCCCGGCCGCCGGCCTCCGACGCCGAGACCCTCGATCCGGCGAGCTCCCTGTCGGCGTACGAATACCTCGGCGCCCTGTACAACCGGCTGGTCCGCGTCGGCGCGGACGGCGAACTCGCCCCCGACCTCGCCGAGTCCTGGGAGTCCGACGCCAAGGCCCGCACCTGGACCTTCCGGCTCCGCAAGGGCGTCACCTTCCACGACGGACGCGCCTTCACCGCCGCCGACGCCGCCTACACACTGCGGCACATCCTCGACAAGGCCACCGCCTCACCCCAGGCCGCCGTCCTCGCCCCGCTCGTCGACCCGAGCACCCTGCGCACCCCGGACGCCCACACCCTCCTCGTCCCCCTGAAGACCCCGAACGCCGAGTTCCCCAGCCTGCTGACGCACTACAACTGCTACGTCATCCCCGACGGCAGCGCCAAGGGCATCGGCCGCACCGGCATCGGCACCGGCCCCTTCAAGCTGGAGTCCTTCGCCCCGGCGGGCCCCGGTCGGGTCACCGCGAACAAGGACCACTGGGCCGGCCGCCCCGTCCTCGACGCCATTGCCTTCTACTCGGTCGCCGACATGTCCGCCCGCTCCAACGCCCTGCTCGCCGGACAGGTGGACCTGCTCTCCCAGACCAACCTCGACTTCGCCACCGCCCGGGTGGTCGCCGCCTCCGACCGGGCCACCGTCGCCCGGGTCAAGGACGCGCAGTGGTACGTGCTCCCGATGCTCACCACAGAGAAGCCCTTCACCGACGTCCGCGTCCGGCAGGCGATGAAGCTCGCCTACGACCCCGAGCACGTCGTGAAGGTCGCGCTCCAGGGCGCGGGCACGGCGGGGTGGGACAACCCCGTGCCGCCGAGCGACCCCGCCCACATCGCCACCCACCCCGCACACGACCCCGAGAAGGCCCGACACCTCCTCAAGCAGGCCGGGCACGAGGGGTTGAGCATCGACCTCTACACCTCGTCGTACGACCCGCTGTTCACGCCGATGGCCCTCGCCTACCAGGACTCCGCCAAGCGCGCCGGTATCCGGATCAAGGTGAAGACGGCCGCCGCGGACTCGTACTACACGCAGATCTGGATGAAGAAGCCGCTGATGGCCACCTACTGGTTCACCGGGCGGCCCGTCGACCAGCTCTTCACCCAGATCTTCCGCAGCGGCTCCTCCTACAACGAGACCGCCTGGTCCGACAAGGAGTTCGACGCCGTCCTGGACCGGGCCCGCGCCGAGACCGACGACACGAGACGCCGTGAACTGTACGGCGAGGCACAGACGTTGGTGATCGAGCGGGGCGGGGCGATGACCCCGATGTTCGCCGACCGGCTCGTCGGCATCTCCCGGAAGGTCCGCGGCTACGCCGAGCACGGCTTCGAGTTCGACTACCTCAACATCGGTGTGAAGGGGGCCTGAGCATGCTGTCGTTCACCCTGCGCCGGCTGGCCTCGGCCGTCGGCACACTCTTCCTCTCCTCCGTCCTCGTCTTCCTCGCCGTACAGGCGCTGCCGGGCGACGTGGCCACCCAGATCCTCGGCAAGGACGCCACCCCGGACGCCGTGGCGGCCCTGCGCGAACAGCTCGGCCTCGACCGGCCCGCCTGGGAACGCTACTTCGACTGGATCAAGGGCGCCCTGCACGGCGACTTCGGCACCTCGCTGGTCTCCGGCAAGGGCGTCGGCGGCCAAGTCGCCCTGTACCTCGGCAACTCGGCGCTCATCGCCGTCGTCACCGTCCTGTTCGCGGTGACCGGGTCACTCGTCCTGGGCGTCCTCGCCGGCCTGTACCGGGACCGCTGGCCCGACCACCTCATCTCCACCGTGAGCCTGGTCGGCATGAGCGTCCCCGAGTTCGTGGTCGCCACCGTCCTGGTGCTGGTCTTCTCGGTCGCGCTGCCCTGGTTCCCGGCCGTCGTCCTCTACGGCCCCGAGGCGAGCGTCGGACAGCTCCTGCCCGCCGTATGGCTGCCCGCGCTCGCGCTCGCCGTGGTGATGGCCGCCTACATCGTGCGGATGGCCCGTACCTCCGTCATCGACGTGATGGCCGGCGAGTACGTCACCACCGCCCGCCTCAAGGGCCTGTCCACCTGGCGGATCGTCACCCGGCACGCGCTGCCCAGTGCCCTGCTGCCCACCCTGCACGTGATCGCCCTCAACGTCGCCTGGCTCGCGGGCGGGGTCGCGGTCGTCGAGAACGTCTTCAACTACCCCGGCATCGGCAAGCTGATGCTCTCCTCCGTACAGAACCGCGACCTGCCCGTCATCCAGGCCATCGCCCTCGTCAGCGCCGTGATCTACGTCGTCTGCAACCTCGCCGCCGACCTCGGCGCCATGGCCCTCAACCCCAGGCTCCGCACCCGAGGGAGGACCCGGTGACCGCACTCGACACCACCCCGGCCACCGCCGATGCCGCCCCGGCGGCCCCGCACGCGGCCGTCCGCGCCTGGCGCGGCCTGCGCTCGTCCCGCACCGCCCTCGTCGGCCTCGCCGTCGTCGGCGTGCACGTCCTCGTGGCGCTGCTCGCCCCGCTGCTCACCTCCTACGACCCGATCGCCAACGACGCCTCGCACGCCCTGCTCGGCCCGAGCTGGGAACACTGGGCCGGCACCGACCAGTACGGCCGCGACGTCCTCGCCCGGGTGCTGTACGGCGGCCGGTACGGGCTCGGCGTCTCCGTCGCCGCCACCCTGATCACCGTCGCCCTCGGCACGGTCGTCGGCTGCGCCGCCGCCCTGCGCGGCGGCTGGTTCGACGACCTGCTCGGCCGGGTCCTCGACGCGATCCTGTCCGTGCCGTCGATCCTCGCCCTGCTCGTCATCGTCACCGCCCTCGGCACCGGGCCCGCGGTGATCGTCCTGGCCATCGCCGTCGTCTACGTCCCGCAGGTCGTCCGCGTGGTGCGCGGCGCCGCGCTGGCCGTGGTCCCCATGGACTACGTGACCGCCGCCCGGGCCAGGGGCGAGAGCACCTGGGCGATCCTGCGCCGGGAGGTGCTGCCGAACATCACCGACGTGGTCTGCGTGGAGTTCGCGATGCGCGCCTCCTGGGTGGTGCTGCTGATCTCCTCGCTGTCCTTCCTCGGCTTCGGCGCCGACCCGCCCACCCCCGACTGGGGGTTGATGGTCGCCGAGAACCGCACCGCCATCACCGTCGTCCCGATGGCGAGCCTCGCGCCGATCTTCGCCCTGGCCACCCTCGTGGTCGGGCTCAACCTCGCGGCCGACGGCCTCTCCAAGGCGTGGGGCGTGGACCGGATCAGGGAGGGTTCCTGATGACCTCTGTCGTATCCGTCGACTCCCTCTCCGTCGCCTACCGTTCCGGTGGCCGCGAGGTGCCGGTCGTGCACGAGGTGTCCCTGGAGGTGGCCCCGGGCCGTACCCTCGCCCTCGTCGGCGAGTCCGGCAGCGGAAAGTCCACCGTCGCCGCCACCCTGCTGGGCCACCTGCGGCACGGCTCCCGTGTCACCGGCGGGAGCGTCCAGGTGGACGGGCGGGACGTGTTCGGGCTGCCCGCACGGGAGTTGCGGCTGCTGCGCGGCGGGACCGTCGCCATGGTCGGCCAGAACGCCGGGCAGGCGCTGACCCCGACGATGCGCATCGGGCGGCAGATCGAGGAGGCGGGCGGCGAGGTGCCGGTCGTCGACCTGCTCGAACAGGTCCGGCTGCCCCGTCCCGCCGAATTCGCCCGCCGCTACCCGCACGAACTCTCCGGCGGCCAGCAGCAGCGCGTCGCCATCGCCATGGCCATCGCCGCCCGCCCCAAGGTCCTCGTCCTCGACGAACCCACCACCGGCCTGGACGTCATCACCCAGCGCAGCGTCCTCGACCTGATCGCCGCCCTGCGCGACGAACTCGGCCTGGCCGCCGTCCTGGTGAGCCACGACCTCGGCGTCGTCGCGCACATGGCCGACGAGGTGTGCGTCCTGAACACGGGCCGGGTGGTGGAGTCGGCGGCCACCCGCCGGCTGTTCACCGCGCCCCAGGACCCCTACACCAGGCGCCTGTTGGCGAGCGTGCCACGCCTGGACGACGCCGGACTCGCGGTCGTCGACGAGGCGGGGGAACGGACGGTCCGCGCCAAGGCCGCCGTACCGGACGGCGCGCCGGTCGCCGTCGCCGCGAGCGACGTGACGATCGACTACGGCAGTACGCGCGCCGTGCACGGCGTGTCCTTCGACGTGCGCCGGGGCGAAGTCCTCGCCCTCGTCGGCGAGTCGGGCAGCGGGAAGTCCACGCTGGCCTGGACGCTGGCGGGACTGCGCACCCCCTCCGGCGGCACCATGACGCACGAGGCCGGTGACCTGGGCCGCCCGGCCCCGAAGCGCCCGCTCTCGTTGCGCCGCCGGGTCCAGCTGGTCTTCCAGAACGCCGACACCTCCCTCAACCCCCGCCGCTCCGTCGGTGACGCGGTCCGCCGCCCGCTGCGGTTCTTCGGCACCGCGACCGGCCGTACCGAGGCCGCCGAGCAGGCCCGCCGGCTCATCGCCGACGTGCGCCTCGACCCGGCCCTCGCCGACCGGCTGCCCGCCCAGCTCTCCGGCGGCCAGCGCCAACGCATCGGCATCGCAAGGGCGTTGGCCGGAGAACCGGACGTCCTGATCGCCGACGAGATCACCACCGCCCTGGACGTCTCCGTCCAGGCCGAGGTGCTCCGCCTCCTGGACGACCTGCGCCGGGAACGCGACCTGGCCTGCCTGTTCATCAGCCACGACCTGGCCGTGGTGCGCGGCATCGCCGACCGGGTCGTCGTCCTGCGGCACGGGGTCGTGGTGGAGGAAGGGCCCACCGAGGCCGTCTTCGGTGCGCCCGGCCACCCCTACACCCGCCGGCTGATGGCCGCCGCCCTCGAACCCGACCCCGACGTACCGCCCCGCACCGACGACGCCCCCGACTGGGCGGACGCCGGCGATGCGGACGCCGTCTGGACCGACCTCGGCGACGGTCACCGCGTCCGCCGCTGGACGCCCCTCAACACCCCCGTGGCCGAAGGAGTTTCGTGAAGTACCGCGAACAGTTCGAGCGCCAGGTCGTCCGCGAGGACGTCTGGATCCCCACCCGGGACGGCGCCACCCGGCTGCACGCACGGATCTGGCGGCCCGTGGACGCCGAGGCCGACCCCGTACCCGCGCTGCTCGAATACCTCCCGTACCGCAAGAGCGACTGGACCGCGCCCCGCGACGCCCAGCGCCACCCCTGGTACGCCGGACACGGCTACGCCTCCGTCCGCGTCGACATCCGCGGCCACGGCGACAGCGAGGGCACCCCCGGCGACGAGTACGACGCCCAGGAACTCGCCGACGGCGTCGACGTCGTCAACTGGCTCGCCGCACAGCCCTGGTGCACCGGCAAGGTCGGCATGTTCGGCATCTCCTGGGGCGGCTTCAACTCCCTCCAGATAGCCGCCCTCGCCCCCGAACCGCTCAAGGCGGTCGTCACCGTCTGCTCCACCGACGACCGCTACGACAACGACGTCCACTACACCGGCGGCGCCGTCCTCGGCATCGACATGCTCGCCTGGGCCGGCACCATGCTGGCCTTCGCCTCCCGCCCGCCGGACCCGGCGAACGTCGGCGCCGACCGCTGGCTGCCCATGTGGCGCGAACGCCTCGACGCCCTCCGACCCTTCCTGCACACCTGGCTCGACCACCAGGAACGCGACGCCTACTGGAAGCACGGCAGCGTCTGCGAGGACTACGGCGCCATCGACGCCGCCGTCCTCGCGGTCGGCGGCTGGCACGACCCGTACCGCGACACCGTCCTCCGCCTCGTCGAACACCTCCCGGTCGACCGGGTCCGCGGCCTCATCGGCCCCTGGTCCCACCAGTACCCCGACCGGGGGCTGCCGCCCGGCCCGGCCATCGGCTTCCTCCAGGAGACCCTGCGCTGGTGGGACCAGCACCTCAAGGGCACCGACACCGGGGTGATGCGCGAACCGCTGCTGCGCGCCTGGATCAACGACCCGGTCCCGCCCGCCACGTCGTACGACGTGATGCCCGGCCGCTGGGTGGGCGACGACAACTGGCCCTCCCCGAAGGTGACCTGGAGCGAGCGCACCCTGGCAGCCGGGAGCGAGCCGGTCCTGGTCCGCTCGCCGCTCCACACCGGTCTCGACGCGGGCCGCTTCTTCCCCTTCGGGAACGCGAGCGACCTGCCGCCCGACCAGCGTGAGGAGGACGGCCGTTCGGTCTGCTTCGACTCCGAACCCCTCGCCGAACGCGTCGAGATCCTCGGCAGGCCCCGCGTCCGGCTGCGCCTGGACAGCGCCACCCCGCGCGCCAACGTCATCGTCCGGCTCTGCGACGTCGCTCCCGACGGCTCCTCGACGCTGGTCACCCGAGGGGTGCTCAACCTCCTCAGCCGGCACGGCCGGGACCGGACGGTGGAGTGGACCCCGGGCACGTACGAGGACGTCGAGATCGAACTCACCGGCATCGGCTACGCCTTCCCGCCCGGCCACCGCGTCCGGGTCGCCGTCTCCGACGCCTACTGGCCGTGGGTGTGGCCGCACGGCGAGCGCGGCCAACTGCGGGTCGTACCCGCCGACAGCGCCCTGCTCCTGCCCGTGCGGGCGGCCGGAGAGGAACCGCCGATCGCCTTCGAGGAGCCGGAACAGGCCCCACCGCTTCCGGTCACCTACGACCAGCCTGCCGAGGCCCGCCCCGAACGCCTCGTCACGCACGACGTGGCGGCGGGGGAGTGGACCCTGGAGGTCGACCCCAACTACGGGGGATCACGGACGTACCCGGACGGGCTCCGCTACGAGGAGAGCGCCCGCGAGACGTACCGTGTCCGCGGCGACGACCCGCTGTCCGCGAGCGCCGTGTCCGAGTGGCGCATCCGGTTGCGGCGCGGCGACGAGTACGACGCTGAGATCATGGCCCGTACGGAGCTGCGCGCCTCGGTGGCGGACTTCGTCATGGACAGCCGTATCGAGGCACGGGCGAACGGAGAGACAGTGGTCAAGCGGTCCTGGCACCACACCAGCGCGAGGACGTCGGGATGACCGCCGGCAACAAGCCGCAGCGCGCCGCGAAGCCCCCGCGCCGGGCCGTCGCCGCCGCCGACCGCACCCGCCAGCCCACCGAGGTGCGCCGGCGGCTGATCGTCGAGGCGGCCATCCCGCTGATCGCGGAGCGCGGCTACGCCTCGGTGGGCGTCCGGGACGTGGCCGCCGCGGCCGGGGTCTCCGTCGGCACGGTCACCTATCACTTCGGCAGCGTGCAGGAGATCCTGTCCGAGGCGATGGTGCTGCACATCGAGCGCTACTACGCGGAGCTCAGCGAGGCCGCCGAGCAGGCGGGCAGCGGCGCCGAGGCGCTGCGGCTGCTCGTCGACGCCCTCTTCACGGAGGACACCGACCGGCACTGGCGGATGTGGTTCGACTACTGGCACGCGGGCGAACCGGCCACCGACGAGGCCTTCGCCCGCGGCCAGGCCGACCGCTACACCGCCTGGCACCGGCAGATCCGCGCCCTGGCCGAACGGGGCGTCGCGGACGGCGAGTTCGGCGGCGGCGACCTCGACGGCTTCACCGTCCGCTTCGCCGCCCTCGCCGACGGCCTAGCCCTCCAGCGACTGCGCCAGTCACCGCCCCTCAGCACCGAGGACGCCCGCCGGCACCTGAACCGGCTGGTGGAGACGGAACTCGCCGTCCGCACGGACCGCAGCTGACCACGACGGCGACAGACCGCCGGAGGGCCGGCCCGTCGGCGCCGCCGACAGCCGAAGCCCCGCGCTGTGCCGTCCGGCACCACGCGGGGCCCGCCCCCGGACCCGCCGTACCGCTCAGGCCACCGTGCGGATCAGCTTCTTGTTGGTGAACTCCTCGATGCCGAGACGGCCGAGTTCCCGGCCGAAGCCGGAGCGCTTCACCCCGCCGAAGGGCAGCTCGGCGCCCTCCGCGCCGACACCGTTCACGAAGACCATGCCGGCCTCGATGCGGTCGGCGACCCGCGTGGCCTGCTCCGGGTCGGTGGTGAAGACGTAGGAGCCCAGGCCGTAGGGGGTGTCGTTGGCGATCCGTACGGCGTCGGTCTCGTCGGCGGCCGGGAAGACCATGGCGACCGGTCCGAACAGCTCCTGGCGGGCCGCCGTGTGCTCGGTGGTCAGGCCGGTGAGGACGCCCGCCGGGAAGTAGGCGCCCTGCCGCTCGCCGGAGCCGTGCAGGGTGGCGCCCTCCGCCACCGCCTGGCCGACCTGCCGGGCGAGGGTCTCGGCGGCGGCTGCGGAGGAGAGCGGGGCCCCGGTGGCGGAGTCGAGGAGCCGGGCGGTGAACTTCTCCACGAACGCGTCGTACAGGTCCGCCACGACCACGAACCGCTTGGCGGCGTTGCAGGCCTGGCCGGTGTTGTCGAGGCGGGCGGCGACCGCGGCCTCCACGACGCCGTCCAGGTCGTCGGTGGACAGCACCACGAACGGGTCCGAGCCGCCGAGCTCCAAGACGACCTTCTTCAGGTTCCGGCCGGCGATCTCGGCGACGGCGGCCCCGGCCCGCTCGGAGCCGGTGAGCGAGACGCCGTGCACGCGGGGGTCGGCGATCACGTCGGCGATCTGCTCGTTGGTGGCGTACACGTTGACGTACGCGCCCGCCGGGAAGCCTGCCTCGGCGAACAGCCGCTCCAGCAGCGCCGCCGTGGCGGGACATTGCGGGGCGTGCTTGAGGACGATGGTGTTGCCCACGGCCAGGTTGGGGGCCGCGAACCGGGCGACCTGGTAGGCCGGGAAGTTCCACGGCATGATGCCGAGCAGCACGCCGACGGGACCACGGCGTACGACGGCGGTGCCGGGACCGGAGGTGACGTCGAGCACCTCGTCGGCGAGAAACTCCTCGGCGTGGTCGGCGTAGTAGTGGTAGATGTCGACGCAGAAGCCGACCTCGCCCTCCGCCTCGGCGAGCGGCTTGCCCATCTCCCGCACGATGCTGGCGGCGAGTTCCGCACTGTGCTCGGCGTGCAGGTCACCGAGGTGGCGCAGCAGCGCGGCGCGCTCGGCCACGGAGCTGGACCGGCCCCAGGCGCCGGCGGCGTGCGCGGCGTCGAGGGCCGCGGCGATCTCGGCGTCGGTGGCGGTCGGGTAGGTCTCGACGATCTCGCCGGTGGCCGGGTCGGTGACGGCGTACATGGTGTCTCCAAGTGGCGGGGGGGATGAGGGAGGGGGAAGGAAGCTCGTCAGGGTCGGAGGGCGGGTCCGGGCGACCGGTTCGTCCACGGGGAGCCGACCGGAGAGGTGCGGGCGAGCCGCACCGTGACGTCACGGATGGCCAGGCCCGTGTCCGGGTCGGGGACGACGGCCCGGGGGAGCCGCGCGGGGCCGGGGAAGGCGACGATCACCGTCCGCGTCCACCCGGGGTCCACGGAGACGTCCCGGCTCACCGGCATCGGTGGGGGAGTCGTTCACGTGGGTCTCCTGACGGTGCTGCGTCGGCCGGGGTCCGGGGCGAGCGGTGGTCTCGGGCGGACATCGGCCCCTCTGTGAGCGTCGGTTTCCGGCCGATCCCACTTATTGGGTGCGCGACCAATTGCTTTATTGGTCGCCCACTCAATAACATTAGTCGTATGACGTCAAGAGCCCCGGGCAGGCGCGTCCGCAAGGCGCCCGCCGAACGCCGCACCGAGATCGTCACCACGGCGTCGCGGATCGGGCTCACCGAAGGCCTGGAGTGCGTCACCCTGCGCCGGGTCGCCGACGAGCTCGGTGTCCAGCCCGGACTCGTCGGCCACTACTTCCCCGCAGCGGACGAGCTGGTGGCCGAGGCGTTCACCCAGGCCACGATGAAGGAACTCGACAGCCTGCTGCCGCCCGAGCCGGGCGACCCCCTACAGGCCTTCCGGAGGTTCTTCGGCCTGACGTCGAGCGCCGATTTCGACGACGTCAGCAAGCTCTGGCTCAACGCACGGCACCTGTCGCGCTACCGTCCGGTGCTGCGCGAGCACGTGACGAAGCAGGAACTGCTGTGGTGCCGGTGCCTGGCGGAGCTCATCGCCGCCGGGGCCGCGACCGGGGTCTTCGCCTGCGCGGATCCCTGGGGAGCCGCCGCCCGCGTACTCGTCGCGATCGACGGCGCCAGCGCGTACATCAACACCAGCGCCGACCACCGCAGGGCGCCCACGGAGGACATGCCACGCACCGTGGCCGAGTCCGAACTCGGCCTGGAACGCGGCATGCTGCTCACCGACTGAGCTCTCCCGCCCGGTCGCCTCCGTCCGGCCGGGGACGTGCAGGCAGCGCTCGGCCATCGGGTGCCGATCGACGATGCGGCAGCTTCACGCCTGGAACTCCGTCAGATCGATGGAGTGGACGCGGAGGGGATGGGCGTACACCGGGTGCACGGTCTCTCGCTCGGGAACCATGCCGAGCTTGCGGATGACGTTCTCGGAGGCGCTGTCCCCCACCCGGGTGATGCTGATGACGCGGTCGAGGCCGCGGTCCTGGACGGCGAACTCCAGCGCGGCGTGAGCGGCTTCGGACGCGTATCCCTGGCCCCAGAACTGTGAGCCGAGCCGCCAGCCGACCGCTACGGCGGGCAGCACCTCCGGCAGGAAGCCGGGCACGGACAGACCGGTGAATCCCGCGAGCTCACCCGAGGCCAGCAGTTCGACGGCGAAGAGCCCGAAGCCTTCCTCGTCCCACTCCTCCTCCCACTCTTCGATGGCCGTGGCCGTGTCCTCCAGGTCACGCACCGAGCCGTCGTCGACCCAGCGCATGACGCGCGGGTCCGCGTTGATGTCGGCCATCGGCGCGAGGTCGTCGTCGTACCAGCGACGAAGGAGGAGGCGGGGGGTGCGGATCTCGGTCATGGCGCCCATCCTGCCGAAGGCGAGGGCCGCGTCGGAAATCCGCGCTCATCTGTTCCTCCCTCGTTGGTGAGGGTATGAACCATTTGAACGTTCCTGTTGTGTTTTGTGTTCCGTTCTCGTGCAGGTGTGCAGGCTCGTCGATGAGGTGGGGTCGTGGAGAGCGTGCGGATACCCGTGGCAGGGGTGCGGCTCGATGCCGACGTGGCCGTTCCCGAGGGGGCCGAGGGGGTCGTGCTGTTCGCGCACGGCAGCGGCAGCAGCCGGCACAGCCCCCGCAACCGTTTCGTCGCCGGTGAACTGCAGGCGGCCGGGATCGGCACCGTCCTCGCCGACCTGCTCACCCCCGAGGAGGAGCGGGCCGACGCGGTCACGGGGGCCCTGCGCTTCGACATCGGCCTGCTCACCGCCCGCCTGACCGGCCTCGCCGACTGGCTGCGGGAGTACCGGCCCGCCGCGGGTCTCGGATGCGGGCTGTTCGGCGCCAGCACGGGTGCCGCCGCCGCACTCGCCGCCGCCTCCGCGCGTCCGGAGACGGTCCGCGCGGTCGTCAGCCGGGGCGGACGGCCGGATCTGGCCGTGGACGCGCTGGAGTCCGTCCGTGCGCCGACGCTCCTGGTCGTCGGCGGTCGCGACCCGGAGGTCCTGCGGCTCAACCGGGCGGCGGCCCGGCGGATCCCCGCCGAGACCCGCCTCGAAGTCGTCCCCGGCGCGACCCACCTGTTCGAGGAGCCCGGCACTCTGGAACGCGTCGCCCGCCTGGCCCGCGACTGGTTCACCCGCCATCTGGCGGTCTGACGCCGCTCAGGGCGTCGACGGGCGGATCCCGCAGCGGGTCGGCGCCTGCCGCGTCGTGCGCCTGGGCGTCTGACGGGCACCTCAGACGCCGCGTCCCGCGGACGGCACGGCTCCGCGTGCGGCGACGACCATGACGACCAGCGCCGCGAGGGTGAGCGCGGCACCGGTGTACAGCGGCGCCGTGTAGCCGAGGCCCGCGGTGATGGCCAGGCCGCCGAGCCAGGCGCCGAGGGCGTTGCCGACGTTGGACGCGGACACGTTGGCGCTCGCGGCCAGCGCCGCGCCCCCGGCCGCGTCGGTCACCCGGGTGATCATGCCGGGTACGGCGGCGAACCCGGTCACCCCCAGCAGGAACACCAGCAGCACGGAAGCGGTGGCGCTGCCGGCCAGCAGACCGAACACGGCCAGGGTGACGGTCAGCCCGAGCAGCGCGAGGACCAGCGCACGGTCCCGGTCCCGGTCCGCCGCCCGCCCGCCGATCACGTTCCCGACGACCAGACCGACGCCGTACACCATCAGCAGCCAGGCGACGTCGGCCGAGGAGAACCCGGCGACCTCGGTGAAGGTGTAGGCGAGGTAGCTGAACGCGCCGAACATCCCGCCGTAGCCGAGCGCGGTGGCGGTGAGGGTGAGCCACACCTGCGCGGACCGGAACGCGCGCAGTTGCTCCCGCAGACCGCCGCCCGCCCCGTTCCCCGGCACCGCACCCGCCCCGGCGGGCACGAGGACGAGGATGCCGGCCAGCGCGAGCACGCCGATCGCGGTGACGGCCCAGAACGCCGCCCGCCATCCCCAGCGTTCGCCGACCAGCGCGCCGAACGGCACGCCCAGCACGTTCGCGACCGTCAGCCCGGCGAACATGACGGCCACCGCACGGGACTTCCGCTCCGGCGCGACCAGGCTCCGGGCGACGAGGGAGCCGACGCCGAAGAACGAGCCGTGGCAGAGGGCGGCGACGATCCGCCCGAGCAGCAGCACACCGTACGTGGGCGCGACCGCGGACAGCAGGTTGCCGGCGACGAACAGCACCACCAGGCCGGCCAGGACCCGCTTGCGCGGCAGCCGTGCCGTCGCCGCGGTGAGCGCGATCGCGCCGACGGCGACACTCAGCGCGTACCCGGAGACCAGCCGCCCCGCGGTCGCCTCCGACACCGCGAAGCTCGACGCGACCTGCGGCAGCAGGCCGGCTATCAGGAACTCGGTCAGCCCGATGCCGAACCCGCCCAACGCCAGAGCGACAAGGCCGGCCGGCATCCGCCCCCGCACCGGCACGTGCCGCTCCTCCACCACCGATTCACCCATGCACCGACCCTCGCCGCCGACGGATGCGCCGTCCATGGACAAAGATCGGCATCCCTTGGACGAACGGACGAACGGACGAACGGACGAACGGATGACCGGACGACCGCATCCCGCGCCAGGCCGGTACCGGTGGCGGGGCCGGGCATGGGGCTAACCCCCGGGAGTGACGGCAGGCCTGCCGGATGGTGACGGCCCGGCCCGTCCGCAAAGCTGAACGGAGCCGCGGAACACGCGCAGTCGGCGTGGTCGGCCCGGTCCGCGCAGCCAAGGAGGCCTGTCGTGCCCACGCGCCGTACCGCTCTGCTGTCGGCCCTCGCCGCCACCGCCCTGTCCGCCGTCTCCGCGCGCACCGCGTCGGCCGGGCCGCGCGCGACAGGCCCGGTGCGGCTGACCCTGCCCGAGCCCGGCGGACCGCATCCGGTGGGGACGGTCGCCCTGCGCCTCGTCGACACCGCGCGGGCCGATCCCTGGATCACCGCACAGCCGTACCGGGAGCTGATGATCAGCGTCCGCTACCCGGCGCGGGACACCGGCGGCCACCCCCGGGCACCGCAGATGCTGCCGGGGGAGGCCGCAGGCTTCGCCGCCGTCAACAACCTCACCGGCGTGCCCGCCGACCAGGTCGACTGGGCCGCCACCCGCACCCACGCGCACGAAGAAGCCCCCGCCGACCGGGACCGCGACCCCTACCCGGTCGTCTGCTACTCACCCGGCACCGGCGACCCGCGCTCCCCCGTGACCTGCGCGGTCTGCTCGACCTGGACCGCGTCGGCATGTTCGGCCACTCGGCAGGAGGCTTCACCGCCCTCCAGACGATGCACGACGACCGGCGCATCGCGGCCGGCGCCAACCTGGACGGCGTCGTCGCGTACGTCCAGAACGACGACGAGTCCGGCAACCTCTCCACCGTCGCCGCCGACGGCCTCGACCGGCCCTTCCTGCTGATCGGCAAGGACGGCAACGACCTGGGCACGGTCCCGTCCTGGAACGCCCTGTGGCGGCACAGCCGGGGCCCGCGCGAGGGCCTGACCCTGCGCGGCGCCGAACACGCCACGTTCACCGACGAGGAGGCGATGATCCCGCAGATCGCCCGTCGGCTGGGCCTGCCCCGCAAGACGGTCGAGCTGAACATCGGCACCATCGCCCCGGCCCGCGCGATCCCCGCCGAACGGCGCTGCCTCGCCTCCTTCTTCGACCGCCGCCTGCGCGGCCGGAAAGCAGCGGGTCCGACGGCCCCCACGCCGCCCGAGGTGCGGCCTTTCCGGCGGTGAGCGGCCGTCCACCCCGGTCCGCCGCCGTCACCCCGGGAGCCAGGACAGACCGTCCTCGGTGACCCCGAGCCCGCCGGGACCGGACGGCGCCGGGACCGGGCCGTCCAGCGGGGCGCCGTACAGGGCCTGCTCCTGGAGGTCGTTGCCGGCGCGGAAGGTCTCGGCGACGACCCGGGTGGTCAGGAGCGGGTTCGTCCGGTCGCCGGCCCCGGCCAACCGGCCCACCGCACCCTCCAGTTCGGCCGCCGAACCGCGCCGGCGGACACCGAGCTCGTCCGTGCCGGGAATCCCGGTGTCACCCGACGCCACGCCCCCGGCCAGCTCGGCGAAGGCGGCGGCCTCCCCGACGTCCACCCGGGTGATCTTCTTCGCCGACCAGAAGTACGAGTCCTCGTCCCGCTCCATGTCGTAGAACGCGACGAGGAACTCGTAGAACACCCCGTACTCCCGGCGGTAGCGCGCCTCGAACTCGGCGAAACCGCGCTCTTCGGGCACGGTGCCCTCCAGGGCCGCGTTCACCGCGCGGGCCGCCAGCAGGGCGCCGTAGGTGGCCAGATGGACGCCCGAGGAGAGCACCGGGTCCACGAAGCAGGCGGCGTCGCCGACCAGCGCCATGCCCGGGACCCACAGGGACGACTTCCAGTACGAGTAGTCCTTGCGCACCCGGACCCGGTCGTACGGCGGCTCCGTCGCGACCGGTACGTCCGTGAGCAGCCGGTCGACCTCGGGGCAGGCCTTGATCATGTCCTGCCACGCGGCACGCGGGTCGTTCTGGACGGCCGCGTAGTGCTCGGGCGAGACGACGGCACCGACGCCGGTCAGGTCGTCGCGCAGCGGGATGTACCAGAGCCAGCCGGCGTCGAACGCGGCGCAGAAGATGTTGCCCTCGTTCGGCGCCGGCAGGCGCCGGCCGCCCGCGTAGTAGCCGAACACGGCGAGGTTGCGGAAGAAGTCCGAGTACACCCGTGCCCCGCCCACCCGGCCGTGGATCCGGCTGCTGTTGCCGGACGCGTCGACGACGAACCGGGCGTGCGCGGTGCGCGGGGTGCCGTCGGGGTCGCTGTACTCGACACCGCGCACCCGCTCGCCCACGGTGAGCACCCGGCGTACCGGACTGCGCTCCCGTACCTCGGCGCCGGCCCGTTCGGCGTTGCGCAGCAGGATCTCGTCGAACCGCGAGCGTTCCACCTGGAAGGCGGTCGCGGTGGGCTCCGGCAGCCGCGGTGTCGTCGCGAAGGAGAACTGCCAGGGCTCCGGATCCCGTCCCCAGCGCAGGGTCCCGCCCCGCTTGAGGGTGAACCCGGCCGCCGCGACCTCGTCGGCGACACCGAGGAGGCGGCACAGGCCGTGGACGGTGGCGGGCAGCAGCGACTCGCCGATCTGGTACCGCGGGAAGGCCTCCCGCTCCAGCACGAGCACCCGGTGCCCGCGCCGGGCCACGGCCGTCGCGGCGGTCGCCCCGGCCGGCCCGCCGCCGACGACGATCAGGTCGTACTCCCCGCACTCCCCGTACGCGTCGTTCCCGTACGCGTCGTCCTGGTGCCGCTCGTCTCGCGAAGTCATTCAGGGAACCCCTTTTCCGAACAGGCCGGCGTGGTCACTTGGACGGGCGGTCGGAAACGGCCGCCGCGGTGCCGGCCTCCGTTCCCGGCAGGGCGCCCGCGTCGAGCAGTACCCCGTGGACGTGGTCGGTCAGCTCGGGCAGCGTCGGGTACTCCAGTACGACGGTCGGTGCCAGGCGGACCCGGGTGAACGCGCTGAGCCGGTTGCGGACCTGTACGGCGGAGAGCGAGTCGAAGCCCAGCTCGCTGAAGGCGCGTTCGACGGGGAGGTCGGCCGGGTCCGGGAAACCCAGGACGGCCGCGATCTCGGCGCGGATCAACCCGGCCAGCAGGGCGGGACGTTCGGGTGCCGCGACAGCGGCGAGCCGCTCCCGCCAGGCACCGGGCGTCCGCGCGGCGCCGTCCGGGGGCGCCGCCTGGACCGCGGCCGGGCCGCGCGCCGACAGGTCGGCGAGGACGGCCGGCGCACCGGGCCCCGCCACGGCCGGCAGGTCCAACGGCAGCGGCACCAGCAGCGGTTCCGGGCGGCGCATCGCGGCGTCCAGGAGGGCGATGCCCTCCCGCTCGCCGACGGGCAGCACCCCGCCCTCCCGCAGCCGCTCCGGCGCCACCCGGCCCGCCATGCCCGGCGCGCCCGCCGTGTCCCACGGCCCCCAGGCCAGCGACTGCGCGGGCAGGCCGCGGGCCACCCGGTACCGGGCCAGCGCGTCGAGGAACCCGTTCGCGGCGGCGTAGTTCGACTGCCCCGGCCTGCCGAGCACACCCGCGGCCGAGGAGTAGAGCACGAAGGCGGCCAGACCGAGGTCCTTCGTCGCCTCGTGCAGATGCCAGGCACCGTCCGCCTTCGGCGCGAGCACGGCCCCGAGCCGCTCGGGCGTCATGGCCTCCGCCACGCCGTCGTCCACCACGCCGGCCAGATGGAAGACGGCGGTGAGCGGCGGCCGGCAGGACGCGACCAGCGCGTCCACGGACGCCCGGTCGCCCACGTCGCACGCCACCACGCCCACGTCGGCGGCCAGTTCGCCCGCCCAGTCCGGCACCTTCCCGCCACGGCCGGCCAGCAGCAGACGCCGGACCCCGCGTTCGGCGACCAGGTAGCGGGCCAGACTCGCCGCGAGCGCGCCGGTGCCGCCCGTGACGAGCACGGTCCCTTCGGGATCCAGTTCGACGGGCTCCGCGGTCGGCGGATCGGCGAGGGCCAGCCGGGGCGCCAGGACGACCCCGTCCCGCAGGGCCACTTCCGGCTCGCCGGTGCGCAGGGCCGCCGCCAGGCCCTCCTCCGCCGCTGTGGCGCCGCCCTGCCGGTCGACCAGCACGATCCGGCCGGGATGCTCCGACCCGGCGCTGCGGACCAGCCCGGCGACGGCGGCCTCGGCCAGGTCGGGGGAGTCTCCGGTGGCGTTCCCGGTGAGCACCACCAGCCGGCCCGGCCGTGTGCCGGCGGTCCAGTCCCGCACTCGCTCCAGCACGGCGCCGAGCAGCCCGCGCACCCGGTCGGGCAGGGGCGTGCCCGGGGGCAGCGCGGCAGCCAGCCGCGCCACGTCGAGCACCTCGTGCTCAGGGCTCACGGCGTCGGCGGGCGACGTGGTGCCGGCCGGTGCCATGGGGCCGGCCGGGGGCACCGGCCGCCAGACGAGACGGTAGGTCTCGGCCGGTGGTCGTGTGGACGCCGGGATCGGCCGGGTGACGACGGACTCGACGGCGGCGAGCGGCTGCCCGGCCCCGTCGGTGACGGTGACGCCGAACTCGTCCGGGCCAAGCCGTCGTACGACTGCGCGCCCCGCGGCGGCACCGGCCGCGTGCACCGTCACCCCGGAGCAGGCGACCGGCGCCCTCGGCTCACCCGGCTCCTCGGCCAGCAGCGCGGCGTGCAGTGCCGCGTCGAACAGGGCCGGGTGCAGGGTGTACGACCGCGCGGTCGCCGCCTCAGCGGGCGGCAGCGCCAGTTCGGCGAAGGTCTCGCCGTCCCGGTGCCACAGCGCGGTCACCGCGCGGAACGCGGGCCCGTAGCCGTGGCCGTGGGCGGCGAGGCGTTGGTAGTCGACGGCGAGCGGTTCCGCGTCCACCGGTGGCCACGCGTCGGACGCGCCGGTGGGCGGTGTCTCGGCCGGGGCGGTCGCCGCGGTGGCGTGCCGGGTCCACGGTCCCGGCGTGCCGGCCGGCCTGGCCCAGACGGTGACGGGCCGCCCGCCCGTCGCGTCCGGCGCCCCGGCCACCACCTGCACCTGGATCTCCTGCCCCGGCGCGAGGACGAGCGGTGCGTGCAGGGCCAGCTCGGTCAGCCGGACCGGCCCGGCGGAGCCGTCGGCCCGGGCCGCCAGCTCGGCGAAGACGGTCGCGGGCACCACCACCCGGCCGCCGATCACGTGGTCGGCCAGCCAGGGATGCCGGTCGGCGGACAGCACGGCGGTGTGCCGGATCGCGGGCCCGTCGGCATCGGGCACCGCCTCGCCCAGCAGCGGATGCCCAGATCCGGCCGGCCGCGCCTGGCCGGACCCGGTCGGCTGCCGGGCGGCGTCCAGCCAGTAGCGCTGCCGCCGGAAGGGGTGCGTGGGCAGTGGGCGCCGCCGGGCACCGGAGCCGGCGTACACCGACCGCCAGTCCACCTCCGTCCCCCGCACGTGCAACGCGGCCAGTGCCTCCACCGTCGTCCGGGCGTCGGCGCACGACGCGATCAGCGCCCCCGCGTCCGGGCCGACGCACTCCTCGGCCGCCACGCCGAGCGCGGCGGACGGGCCCGCCTCGACGAAGGCCGTGACGCCGTCTCCGGCGAGCACACCCACCGCGTCGGCGAACCGGACCGTCTCGCGTGCCTGCCGCACCCAGTGCTCGGCGGTGGCGAGCGCGTCCGTCTCCGCGCGTCCGGTGAGCGTGGACACGACCGGCACGGACGGCCGCCGGTAGGTCACCGACTCGGCGACCGCACGGTACTCGGCCAGCACCGGGTCGAGGAGCGGCGAGTGGAAGGCATGGCTGACCCGCAGCCGGCGCTGCGGCCGTCCCACGGCGGCGGCCAGCGCCGTCACCACGTCCTCGGGACCGGAGAGCACGACCGACTCCGGCCCGTTGACCGCCGCGACCGCGACCGACCGCCCGGGAACCCGGTCCAGCAGCGGCGTCACCTCGGCCAGCGGCGCCCGCACCGCGATCATCGCGCCGCCGGCCGGCAGGGCTGCCATCAGCCGCCCGCGGGCGGCGACCAGCCGTACCGCGTCGGCGCGGGAGAACACTCCGGCGACATGCGCGGCGGCCAGTTCGCCGACCGAGTGCCCGGCCAGACGGTCCGGCCGTACGCCGAAGCCCGCGAGAAGCGTGTGCAGGGCCACCGCGTAGGCGAAGAGCGCGGGCTGCGCGTAGTCGGTGCGGTCCAGCAGGTCCGGGTCGTCGACCGCCGCCGGCAGGGGGCGGTCCAGCCAGGGGGCGAACTCCTCGCACAGGCGGGTGAACGCCGCGTCGAAGGCCGGGAACGCCGCCCGCAGGTCGCGGCCCATCCCCGGGCGCTGGGCTCCCTGGCCGGGGAAGAGGAGGGCCACCTTCGGGTGTGAGCGCGCGGTGCCCCGCAACAGCGCCGGACCGTCGAGGCCGGCGGCCAGGTCGCGCACCCCGCCGAGCAGGTCCGCGGCGTCCGGGGCCAGGACGGCGGCCCGGTGCGTCAGCGGTGCCCGGGTCGTGGCCAGCGAGAACGCGACGTCCAGGGCGTCCGGGTCCGCGCGTACGCCGGCCAGTTCCTCCGCCAGCCTCGCCGCATGCGCGCGCAGCCCGGCCTCGTCGCCGCCGCCGACCAGCCAGGGCATCACCGGCAGCCGGGAGGCCCGCGGCGCGGCCGTCGCCGTATCTCCGGCCGCGTCGGTGTCCGGCGGCTCCTCGATGATCACGTGGGCGTTGGTGCCGCCGATACCGAACGACGAGACCGCCGCCCGGCGCGGACGGTCGCGCCGCGGCCACGGGCGGGCCCGGTCCAGCAGCCGTACCGCACCGCCGGACCAGTCGACGTGCGGCGACGGCCGCTCCGCGTACAGCGAGGCGGGCAGCTCGGCGTGGCGCATCGCCTCGATCATCTTGATCAGGCCCGCCATCCCCGACGCCGCCTGGGTGTGCCCCAGGTTCGACTTCACCGAGCCCAGCCACAGCGGGTCCGCCGGGTCACGTCGCTGTCCGTAGGTCGCGAGCAGGGCGCCCGCCTCGATCGGGTCGCCGAGCGCGGTGCCGGTGCCGTGCCCCTCGACCGCGTCGACGTCCGTCCCGTCCAGCCCGGCGTCGGCCAGCGCCCGCCGGATCAGGTCCCGCTGCGCCGCACCGCTGGGGGCGGTCAGGCCGTTCGACGCGCCGTCCGAGTTGACGGCGGAACCGCGCAGCACCGCCAGCACCGGATGGCCGTTGCGGCGGGCGTCCGACAGCCGCTCCAGCAGCACCGCACCGACGCCCTCGGCCCACGCAGTGCCGTCCGCGCCCGCGGCGAACGACCGGCAGCGCCCGTCCGGCGACAGCCCGCGCAGCCGGCTGAACACGATGAACGGCTGCGGGGCCGACAGCACCGTCACCCCGCCCGCCAGCGCCAGCGAACACTCCCCGGCCCGCAGCGACCGGGCCGCCAGGTCCAGCGCGACCAGCGAGGACGAACACGCCGTGTCCAGCGTCAGCGCCGGACCGCGCAGCCCGAGGGTGTACGCGATCCGGCCGGACGCCACGCTCGGCGACGAACCGATGCCGAGCTGGGCCTCCAGCTCGCCGTGCGCCCCGCCGCGGCCGTACCCACCGGCGTGCATCAGGCCGACGAACACGCCGGTGTCCGTGCCGCGCAGCTCCGGCGCCGGGACACCCGCCCGTTCGAAGGTCTCCCAGGCGACCTCCAGCAGCAGCCGCTGCTGGGGATCGGTGGCCAGCGCCTCGCGGGGCGACATCCCGAAGAACAGCGGGTCGAAGTCCGCGACCCCGTCGAGGAACCCGCCGCGGCGGGTGTACGTCGTCCCGGGCCGGTCGGGGTCGGGATGGTGCAGCGACGCGAGGTCCCAGCCCCGGTCGTCCGGGAACTCACCGGTGGCGTCCCGCCCTTCGGCCACCAGCCGCCACAGGTCCTCCGGAGAACCCACACCGCCCGGAAACCGGCAGCCGGCCGCCACGATCGCCACCGCCTCGGCCCCCGGCCCACGCCACGCGCCACTGCGGGCCGTCGCGCCCCGCGCGGTCTCGTCGCTCCTGTCCGGCTCGGTCCCGGCCGTCGCGCCCTGCGCGGTCCCGGTTGTCCCATCCCGCACGGCCCCGTCCGGCGGCGTCTGCCGCGTGGGCCCTGCGGTCCCGTCCGGCGCGGCCCCGTCGGCCCCGTCCGGCCGGGGCCCGCTCGGCACGTCCCGCGGGGAACCCGCCGTCCCGTGCAGCAGCGTGTCCAGGTGGGTGGCGACCGCGGCCGGGCTCGGGTGGTCCCAGACCAGCGTGGCCGGCAGGCGCAGGCCGGTGCGGGCGGTGAGGCGATGCCACAGGGTCATGGCGTCCAGCGACGTCAGGCCGAGATCGGTGAACGCCGTGCCCGGATCGGCGGCATCACCCCGGATCGCCGCCGTCTCCGCGCACACCAGGTCGGTCAGGGCGGCCCGCCGCTCACCGGGCGTCCGTTCCGCCAGTTCGGCGAGGCCAGGATCGGCCGGGCGGTCGGCGAGGGCCCCGCGCAGCAGGGCCCGGCGCGGCTTGCCGCCGGAGGTGCGCGGCACCGCCGGGATCAGCAGCACCTCCTCGGGCACCTTGTGCGCGGAGAGCACCGCCGCGCAGCCGCGCAGCAACGGCACCGGATCGAGGTCCGGGCGGTCCGGGACCACGAACGCCACCGGAACCTCACCGAGCAGCGGATGGGCCCGCCCGACCACGGCCGCGTCCCGTACCCCGGGCAGGCCGCACAGCACCCGCTCCACCTCGGCCGGGTCGACGTTCTCGCCGCCGCGCACGATACGGTCGCCGGCCCGGCCGGTGACGGTCAGGAACCCGCGCTCGTCGAGCCGGCCCAGGTCACCCGTGCGGTACCAGCCGTCGCGCAGGGCGGCGGCGGTCTCCTCGGGCCGGCCGTGGTAGCCGAGCATGACACCGGGGCCGCGGACCCAGATCTCGCCGTCCGGTCCGGCGCCCTCCACCGGGACGATCCGTACCTCCATGCCGGGCAGCGGTACCCCGCTGCTGCCGGGCACCCGGGGCCCGGCGGGCGACTCCACGGCGATCTTGCCGCAGGTCTCGGTACTGCCGTAGCCGTCCAGCAGCGGGGCACCGAACCGTGCCTCGGCCGCCTCGCGCAGCTCCGGATCGCTGGGCGCGCCGGCCGTGACGCACAGCCGCAGCGAGGGCACCGTGCCCAGTCCGGCGTCCAGCAGCTGCCGGTAGGTGACCGGTACCCCGGCGAGGACGGTCGGCGCGTACTCCTCGACCAGCCGGACCAGGGCCGCCGGCTCCCGGGGCGTGGTGATCCGGGCGCTCGCCCCGGCCATGGTGGTGCCGAGGACGCAGAGCGAGTGGGCGTAGGCGTGCGTGAGGGGCAGCGGCCACAGGACGCGGTCCGCCGCCGACAGCCCGAGCCGGGGCAGATAGCAGGCGGCCGAGGACCACAGTGCCGACCGCTGGCTGGAGACCGCCGCCCGGGCGGTGCCGGAGGTCCCTGAGGTGTAGAGCAGCCAGGCCGGCTCGTCCAGGCCGAGGTCGTCGGGGGGAGCGGACGACGGCTGCGCGGCCAGCGCCTCCCAGGCGACCGTTCCGGCGGGTACCGGTCCCTCGCCGGTGACCAGCAGCCGGACGGGCCGCTCTGCCGTCAGCCGCGTGATCCGTGGCAGGTTGTGCCGGTCGGTGACCAGCACGGCCGGACCGCAGTCGGCCAGCAGCCCGGCGAGCTCGGCGTCCGTGGCGCGGGCACCCAGCGGCACCCCGACCGCACCGGCCCGGACCGTGGCGAGCAGTCCTTCGACCAGTTCCACGCCGTCGCCCAGGCAGAAGGCCACCCGGGCCCCGCGCCGGACCCCCAGCCCGGCCGCCAACCGGCCGGTCCTGCGCTCCAGCTCGGCCCAGCCCACCGCCCGCCGGTCGTCGGCGAAGGCGACCTTCCCGCCATGCCGCGCGGAGTTCTCGACGAGCAACTCCGCAACGGGCCGTACCGCCACCGCGCGCTCCACTCCCACCAGGCCCCCCTTGGTGCAACAACCGTGCCGGCCATCCCTGTCGGCGACCCTACGGACGACCGCACCGCGGACGTACGCGGCTCGCTGGGCCGGGCGTTCTCCCAGTAGGAGGGCCCTGCCGGGGCCGGGGTTGCAACGCCTGCGCGACCGGCGTTTTCTGGAAGTATCCGATGGTGAAACAAGAGCGCCCAGGGTTGCGGCACGGACCGGGGGCTCTGTCCCGGCTGTCTCCCACGGCCAGGCCTCGGTCCGCGTGGTCCGCCGTAGCCCGGTGTTCGACGCGGAGGTGAGCCTGGTGAAAGCCGTCGTCTACGAGAAGCCCTTCTCTGTCACGATCAGGGATGTCGACGATCCCCGGATACAGCACCCGAACGATGTGCTGGTACGGGTCACGTCGACCGCCATCTGCGGATCCGACCTGCACATGTACGAGGGGCGCACGGCCGCCGAGGCGGGGATCGTCTTCGGGCACGAGAACCTCGGCATCGTCGAGGAGACCGGCTCCGGCGTGACCTCCCTGTCCGAGGGCGACCGGGTCGTCATGCCCTTCAACGTCGCCTGCGGTTTCTGCAAGAACTGCCTGGCCGGCAAGACCGGCTTCTGCCTCACGGTCAATCCGGGCTTCGCCGGCGGAGCCTACGGCTATGTGGCCATGGGTCCCTACAAGGGCGGCCAGGCGGAGCTGCTGCGGGTGCCGTTCGCCGACTTCAACTGCCTGAAGCTGCCGCCGGGCAACGAGTTCGAGACCGACTTCGTGCTGCTCGCCGACATCTTCCCGACCGGCTATCACGGCTGTGAGCTGGCCCGGGTGTCCCCGGGCGAGAGCGTCGCCGTCTTCGGCGCCGGCCCGGTGGGGCTGATGGCCGCGTACTCCGCGCTGCTGCGGGGTGCGGCCAAGGTGTTCTCCGTCGACCGCGTGCCCGAGCGGCTCGCCAAGGCCGAGCAGATCGGGGCGATACCGATCGACTTCACCCAGGGCGACCCGGCCGAACAGATCAAGGCCCAGACCCGGGGCGAGGGCACGGACAAGGGCGTCGACGCCGTCGGCTACCAGGCCCAGTCGCACGACGCGAGCCACGAGGAGCCCGCCGTCGTCCTGAACACCCTCGTCGAGACGGTACGGCCGACCGGCATGCTCGGCGTACCGGGTCTGTACGTGCCCTCCGACCCGGGTGGACCCGACGAGCACGCCAAACACGGCCAGCTGCTGGTCTCCATCGGCAGGATGTTCGAGAAGGGCCAGCAGATGGGCACCGGGCAGTGCAACGTCAAGCAGTACAACCGCCAGTTGCGCGACCTGATCATCGCGGGGCGGGCCAAGCCCAGCTTCGTGGTCTCCCACGAACTGCCGCTCGAGGACGCACCCGGCGCCTACGAGAAGTTCGACCAGCGGATCGAGGGCTACACCAAGGTCGTCCTGCACCCGGGGCACGCTCTCGCCGCGTAGCACCGGCGCGGAGCGCCAGGAACCGCCTGGGCGGAGGAGGGGCCCGGGGTCAGCCCTACGGCTTCCCCCGGACCCCTCCCGTCACCCGACCGGGATCGCCTCGTCAGCCGCGGCGCCCCGCCGGCGCGTTCCGGTCCTCCCCGGCCGCCGGCGTGTCGCCGTCGGGTTCCGGGCCCGTGACCGCCGCCGGCTCCGCCCGGTCGGCGTGGCCCGGCCACCACGCCGCGTGGCCGATCAGCGCCGTGAGGCTCGGGGTGAAGAACATCGCCATGACGAAGGCGGCCACCGCGATACCGAAGGAGACCGCGAAACCCATCTCCGTGAGCAGCGCGTTGCCCGCCAGCATCATCGTGGCGAAGGTCGCCGCCAGGATGAAGCCGGCGGCGGCCACGGTCGGCCCGGCGTGCCGCAGCGCCATGCCGGCCGCCTCGCGCGGCTCCCGGCCCTCGCGGGCCTCCTCACGGAGCCGGGCGATCATGAGGATGTTGTAGTCCGTGCCGATGGCGACCACGAAGAGATACATGATCACCGGGAGCATGAACATCAGACCCGGCTTGTTCTGCGCGTCCTGGAAGATCCAGACCGTGGCACCGAGTGTCGAGCCGAAGCCGAGCCCGACCGAGGCGATCAGGTACCAGGGGGCGACCACACTGCGCAGCAGCAGCCCCAGGATCACCATGATCAGCAGGGCGGCGACGGGGAACACCGTCCGGTAGTCGTGGTTGACCGCCGAGTCGATGTCCTTGTAGATCGAGGACATGCCGCCGACGAGGGCCTCGGTCCCCTCGGGAGCACCGGCGTGCGCGACGTCCCGCACCCGGCCGACGGCGTCTATCGCCTTGTCCGTGGACGCCTCGTACTTGAGGGTGACGGAGAAGTCCGCCGTGGTACCGGCCTTGTTCACCTGGGCCATCCGGGCGCTCGCCACGCCGTCCACGGCCCCCAGCTTCGACGCGTACGCGTCGAAGGACGACGTGTCCAGCGGCTTGCCGTCGGTGCTGGAGAGGTAGACGTCGGTGGGCGCGGCGGCACCGGCCGAGTACGCCTTCTGCATCTGGTCCTGGACGACCATGGACTCCTTGGTCTTGGGCATCGAGCCCGAGGCCAGGTCGAACGTGGCGTGGTAGCCCAGGGTGCCCAGCGACAGCGCGACCAGGACCAGTCCCGAGGCCGCCGCGGTCAGCCCCGGACGGCGCTGCACACCCCGGCCCAGGGCCGCGAACCGGGCGTTCGTCGGCTCCTTCTGCCAGGACTTGGACGGCCAGAACACCTTCGGGCCGATCAGCGAGACCACGGCCGGGATCAGCGTCAGCCCCGCGATCAGGGTGACGGAGACCGCGATGGCCAGGGCCGGGCCCATCTGCTTGAGGAAGCCCAGCGTGGAGAGCACCAGCGCGAGGAAGGCGATGATGACGGCGCCGGCCGCGGAGGCGATCGCCTCACCGACCCGGCCGACCGCGTTGACCATGGCCTCCTTGGGTTCGTCGCCGCCGCGCAGGCGTTCGCGGTAGCGGAACATCAGGAACAGGAAGTAGTCCGTGCCCACGCCGAACAGCACGACGATCAGGATCGACGACACGGAACTGTTGGCCTGGAGGTCGAACAGCTTGGTGGCGTACGCGATCAGCCCGTTGGCGATGGCGGACACCACGCCGATCACCACCAGGGGCAGGAAGGCCAGGATCGGCGCCCGGAAGATGATCAGCAGCGTGACCAGGATGATCACGAAGGTGCCGATGCCGATCAGCGCCTCACCGCGCTTGGACGAGTCCTGCTGGTCGAGGGCCTGCGCGGCCGAACCGCCCAGCTTCACCTCCAGGTCGGTGCCCTTGGCCAGTTGTTTCACGTCGTCGCGCAACACCTTGGCCGCGTCCGCCTGTACGGGCTGACCGGCCTTCTTGCTGTCCATCTGCACCAGGATCAGGTCGTACCTGCCGTCCTTCGACGGCTGGCCGGGGACGACCTTCTGGACCTGGTCGATGTGCTTGCCGCCCAGCTCGGTGGCGAACCGGGCGACGTCCTTCTTGTCCGCGGCGGTGAGCTTGCCGCCGTCGGTGCGCTGGTACAGCGCGATCGCGGACGGGGTGAAGGCGCTGGGGAACGCCTTCGCCTGGAGATCGGCGGCCTTGATGGACTCGTAACTCTTGGGCAGGAAGCTGCTCTCGTCGCTGTTCGAGGGCAGGCTCGGGGCGGTGGCTACGATCGCCACCGCCGCGATCAGCCATGCCACGATCGTCCAGACTGGATGTCGGACGACGGCACTGCCAATTCGTCGGAACATGCGGAAGGTCCTCCTGGGTAGGAAGATCACCGCAGCCCGGGGAGCGGACCCTGGCATCGGCGACCCCGACCGGCCCGCATCCGACGAGCCGGTCGATTGGTTGTCTTGACGCCATATGTTAGGGATCAGCTGTGAAGATCGGTCCAGTGGGTTTTCCGCGGCGCCCTTGACTGCGCCTTTCCGGGCGTCTCTTCCGGGCGTCTTCGCTGGGTGACTCTCTTCGGCGTCTCTGTTGGGCGTTTTTCCAGGCGTTCGCAGGCGGCCCTGTCGTCTGTACGGCGGCGGTCCGGTCCGCGACCATCGAAGGCGTGATCGCCGCACCGCCGCCCGTCACCGAAAGGCCGAACCATGCCGACGACCGGTCAATGGCAGCTGCGGGCCGCGTTCGCGGCGCGGCTGTCGGAGATGTACGGGCGGGAGGTGCCCGCCTACACGACGCTGGTGGACGTCTCCCGCGAGGTCAACGAGGACGTGCTGCGCGCCCGCGGTGCCGACGCCGAACGCCTCGGCTCCATCGGCCGGGTCACCGCCGAGCGGCACGGCGCCATCCGCGTCGGCACACCGCGTGAACTGCGGCAGGTCGCCCGCGTCTTCGGCGCCCTCGGCATGCACCCGGTCGGCTTCTACGACCTGCGCGAGGCCGCGGCCAGCGCCGTCCCCGTCGTCTCCACCGCCTTCCGCCCGGTCGACGGCGAGGAACTCGCCCGCAACCCCTTCCGCGTGTTCACCTCCCTGCTCACCCCGGCCGACCCCCGCTTCTTCGATGCGGACCTGCGCGCCCGCCTGGAGACCTTCCTCGCCGCCCGCGAACTCTTCCCGCCGGAGCTGCTCACGCTGGCCGACCGCGCCGCGGCCGACCGCGGACTGCCGGCGGAGGACGCCGAACGTTTCCTGCACCTGGCCGTGCAGGCCTTCGAGTTGTCGGCCGAGCCGGTGGACCGCGCCTGGTACCGGACCCTGGAGAAGGTGTCCGCCGTCGCCGCCGACATCGGCGGCGTCCGCAGCACCCACATCAACCACCTCACGCCGCGCGTCCTGGACATCGACGAGCTGTACCGCCGCATGACGGACCGCGGCATCGAGATGATCGACACCATCCAGGGCCCGCCGGCCTGGCCGGGCCCCGACGTCCTGCTGCGCCAGACCTCCTTCCGCGCTCTGGCCGAACCCCGTCCGATGCGCACCGAGGACGGCAGCGTCGTCAGCGGCGCCCTGCGGGTGCGCTTCGGCGAGGTCGAGGCCCGCGGCATCGCCCTCACCCGCGCGGGACGCGCTCGGTACGACGAACTCCTCGGGCGTGTCGACGAAGAGGCGGCCCGGCACCCCGAGGCGGCCCGCGGCGACCTCGCACGCGCCGTGTGGGAGCGGCACCTGCCCGACAGCGAGGAGGAACTGGCGGCCCAGGGGCTGGCGTACTTCACCTACCGGGTCGCCGACGACCGGCCGCTCGACGGCCGTACCCCGCCCACCGGCATCGCCGAACTGGTGCGGCAGGGCTGGGTGCGCGCCGAACCCGTCGTCTACGAGGACTTCCTGCCCCGCTCCGCCGCCGGCATCTTCCAGTCCAACCTCGGCGCCGAGGGCACCCGCGACAACAGCCTCCAGGGCACCGCCTACGACGCCGACTGGCTCTCCGGAGCCGTCGGACGCGAGGTCCTCGACCCCTTCGCCCTCTACGAGCAGCAGCAGAACCGCTCCCTCGCCGGGGCCGCCCGGACCCTCGGCCTCACCGACCCCGTCAGCTGACCCCGCCCACCCCCGGAGGACCAGGATGACCAGCACCGCGCTGCCCACCACGGACGAGCTGCGCGCCCGCGCCCGGGCCTGCCTGCGGAACATCGGTGCGGAGGCCACCGAGGGCGACGACCTCCCGGCCCGCACCCCCGTCACCGGCGAGCACCTCTTCGGCCTGCGGGCGGCCACCGCCACCGACGTCGACGAAGCCCTCTCGGCCGCCCGCGCCGCCTTCCTGACCTGGCGCACCACCCCGGCCCCGCGCCGCGGTGACCTGGTCCGCCGCCTCGGCGAACTGCTGCGCGAGCACCAGGGCGACCTGGCCGACCTCGTCACCGTCGAGGCCGGCAAGATCCGCTCCGAGGCGCTCGGCGAGGTCCAGGAGATGATCGACATCTGCGACTTCGCGGTCGGCCTGTCCCGCCAGCTGTACGGCCGTACGATCGCCTCCGAACGCCCCGGCCACCGCCTGGCCGAGACCTGGCACCCGCTCGGCGTGGTCGGTGTCGTCTCGGCCTTCAACTTCCCCGTGGCCGTCTGGTCCTGGAACACCGCCGTCGCCCTGGTCTGCGGCGACACCGTGGTCTGGAAGCCCTCGGAACTCACCCCGCTGACCGCTCTGGCCTGCCACCACCTGCTGGCCCGCGCCGCCGAGGAGACCGGCGCCCCGCGCGACGTCCACCGCCTGCTGCTCGGCGACCGCACGGTCGGCGAGCGGCTCGTCGACGACCCGCGGGTGGCCCTGGTCAGCGCCACCGGCTCCACCCGGATGGGCCGCGAGGTCGGCCCGCGCGTCGCCGCCCGCTTCGGCCGCAGCCTGCTGGAACTCGGCGGCAACAACGCCGCGATCGTCGCCCCCTCCGCCGACCTCGACCTCGCCGTCCAGAGCATCGTCTTCGCCGCCGCGGGCACGGCCGGCCAGCGCTGCACCACCCTCCGCAGGCTCATCGTCCACCGCTCCGTCGCCGACACCCTCGCCGAGCGCCTGACCGCCGTCTACGGCAGGCTCCCCGTCGGCAACCCCTTCGACGCCGCGACCCTCGTCGGCCCGCTCATCACCACCGGTGCCCTCGACCGCATGCGGCAGGCCCTCAGCCGTGTCCAGGCCGAGGGCGGCAAGGTGCTGGCCGGCGGCAACCGCCGCCTGGCCGAGGCGGCACCCGCGGCGGCCTACACCGAACCCGTCCTGGTCCGCGTCGACGAACAGACCGACGTCGTACGGGAGGAGACCTTCGCACCCATCCTGTACGTCCTCGCCTACGACACCCTCGACGAGGCGATCGCCCTCCACAACGACGTCCCGCAGGGCCTGTCCTCCAGCATCTTCACCCGCGACCAGCAGGAGGCGGAGCTCTTCCTCTCGGCCGCCGGCTCCGACTGCGGCATCGCCAACGTCAACATCGGCACCTCCGGGGCCGAGATCGGCGGCGCCTTCGGCGGCGAGCAGGACACCGGCGGCGGCCGGGAGTCCGGCTCCGACGCCTGGAAGGCGTACATGCGCTCCGCCACCAACACGGTCAACTACTCCGGCGCACTCACCCTGGCCCAGGGCGTCAGCTTCCTCTGACCCCCGGGTCGCCGAACGCCTCCGTGCCCGGATCACCGTGACCGTCCCCGGCCGCCCCGGCCGCTCCCTCGGGCAGCAGGAAGGCGGTCAGCGCGGCCGTGTCGTCCTGCAACTGGTCGCCGCTGTAGGCCAGCAGGTCCTGGTGGAGCCGTTCCAGCAGCTCCGGGGGCGGCATCGGCCCCCACGAACGCACCCGCTGGAGCAGCGGGTAGAAGTCGCCGGCGGGATCCCGGGTCTCCGTGACCCCGTCCGTGTACAGGAGCAGCTGGTCGCCGGGGCCGAAGGGGTAGGTCTCGGCGCGGTAGGGATCCCCGACGAGCATGCCGAGGTTCAGCGGCGGACCCGGCTGCCCCCGGTCCAGTTCGCTCACCTCGCCGGGGCGGATGAGCAGCGGCGGCGGATGGCCGCAGTTGAGGATGCGGACGATCCGCTCGCCCTCGGGGATCTCGGCGAAGACGGCGGTCACGAACCGCTCGCCCAGCTCGGTCCCGCCCAGCCAGTCGGCCCGGCGGCTCATGCTGGTGTCCACCCGCTCCACCAGCGCACACAGGTCGGGTTCGTCGTGCGCGGCCTCACGGAACGCGCCGAGCATCGCCGCCGCGGTCTCCACCGCGAGCAGCCCCTTGCCCCGCACGTCCCCGATGAGCAGCCGTACCCCGTACGCGGTGGGGACCGCCTCGAAGAGGTCGCCGCCGATGCGTGCCTCCGCGGCGGCCGACAGGTAGAAGCTTTCGAGGAGCAGGTTCCCGATCCGGTGCGGGACCGGTCTGAGCAGGACGCGTTGCGCGATCTCGGCCACGAACCGGACATCGGCCAGGGTGCGTTCACGGCGGATCCGGTGCGCCGCCAGAATCGTGCCGAGCGCGCCCACCAGGGCCGTACACGCGTAGGCGGCCACGTAGTGCCGTTCCCAGACGTAGCCGACGGAGCGCCCCGCGCAGCACGGGGTTCCGGCCAGTAAAAGTTCGAGGCCGATGGCGAAGGCGGTGGCGACGGCGACGACGACGGGCGGGTGCGCGAAGGCGGTCACCAGGGGCAGGGCGATCAGTACGAAACTCACCGGCCACTGCACCGGGGTCACCGGTTCGATCAGCAGTACGGCGGCCACGTACAGGACCGGAAGCCAGCGCATCCACGCGGGGGGCGCGGGCAGTGGAGGGTTGGGACCGTCGTACCTCACCCGGGACTCCTGGCATACGAATCTAGACAAGACACCCAGCCTCCCGGGCAGCCGCCCGCAATGCCGGTGATTGCTCCACTCAGCGGCATGTTACGAAGTCCGCGGCAGCATTCGAGTCATGGATCGAAACATTCGATGATTCTGAGCTTCGTCAGTTGATCTCCTTCGCGCCTCCTTCTGGCCTTTTCGATCTTCGATGTGTTCCATGCACGCTCCAACAGCGGAGATGCTCGGCCTGGTTGACCGAAGGTTTCGAAATAACTACCGAAACTGTTGACAGGTGACATGCGCAGACCAAAACTCCGGACCAGGCCACACCCGCACAGGCCACACGAGGAGGCATCCCATGAACCCGCTCGACCACGCCCTGAGCCGCAGGAGCGCCGGCGCCCTGCTGCTGGGCGCCACCGCCGGCCTGGCCCTGCCCGGCACCGCCCGGGCCGCCACCGTCGTCACCACGAACCAGACCGGCACCAACAACGGCTACTACTCGTTCTGGACCGATGCACAGGGCACGGTCTCCCTGACCCTCGGCTCCGGCGGCAACTACGGCACCAGCTGGAGCAACACCGGCAACTTCGTCTGCGGCAAGGGCTGGAGCACCGGCGCCCGCCGCAACGTCACCTACTCGGGCAGCTTCAGCCCCTCCGGCAACGGCTATCGAACACTTGTCCAGTGCTCCGCCCTTCAGGGGGGACGTGGAGGGCAACTGGCCCGTAGCGGCCCGGATGGGCGAAGCGGCATGGCTAGGATCGCCTTGTCCGACGACGAAGTCGTGGGACCTACCGCCGGACGGGCGGGAAGTCAGGCCTGCGGAGGCCGTGTAAGACCGACCTGCACCGGTCGGCGGTGGCCTGTGAAACAGGAACCCATGGTGGTACCGCGTAGCGGTACGGACCGGAATCTCCTGCCCTCGGGCAAGAGAGGGCGTCAATACCAGATCCTCGCGACCGAGGGCTACCAGAGCAGCGGCAGCTGCAGTATCACGGTGGCGTGATGAGCGCCGAAGCGGAGCGCTCGTCACGCCCCCTGGTCGCGACCGCCGCCGCCGTCGCGCTGGCCGCCGCGGGCACCCTCGCCGTCGCCGCCGCCCCGGCCCGCTCCGCCGGCTGCGCGGGCTATGTCGGCCTCACCTTCGACGACGGGCCGTCCACCGCCCACACCCCGGGCCTGCTCAGCGCCCTGAAGGCGAACGGGCTGCGGGCCACCATGTTCAACGAGGGCCAGTACGCGGCGGCCTACCCCGCCCAGGTCAAGGCGGAGGTCAGTGCGGGCATGTGGGTCGGCAACCACAGCTACACCCACCCGCACCTCACCCAGGAGACCCAGGCGCAGATCGACTCGGAGATCTCCCGCACCCAGTCGGCGGTCGCGGCGGCCGGCGGCGGGACACCGTTCCTGTTCCGGCCCCCCTACGGCGAGACCAACGCCACCGTGCGGGCGGTCGAGGCCAAGTACGGGCTCACCGAGATCATCTGGGACGTCGACTCCCAGGACTGGAACGGCGCGAGCACCGACGCGATCGTGCAGGCCGTCTCCCGGCTCACCGGCGGCCAGATCATCCTCATGCACGAGTGGCCGGCCAACACCCTGGCCGCGATCCCGCGCATCGCACAGACCCTCGCGGCCAAGGGACTCTGCTCCGGGCGGATCTCCCCGCAGACGGGCCGCGCCGTCGCACCCTGAGCGACCTGAGAGATCTGAGCGACCTGAGCGACCCGAGAGGCCCGGAACGCCTGGGGGAGCGGTGGCACGAGTGGCGCGGCGGCCCGTCAACCGCCGCGCCACGCTCACGACTTCGGATGAACGGGCGTCGCCCGCCCGCACCGCGTCGATAGGTTCGCGACCGTGGACTACTACGACCTGGGCAGTCACGGCCGACGCGTGACGACTTCGTCCGCCGCAGCGCAGACCTGGTTCGACCGGGGACTGAACTGGACCTACGCCTTCAACCACGAGGAGGCCGTCCGCTGTTTCGAGGCGGCAGGCGCCGCGGATCCGGACTGCGCCATGGCCGACTGGGGCCTCGCCTACGCCCTCGGCCCCAACTACAACAAACCCTGGGAGTTCTTCGACCCGGACGACCTGACGCACACGGTGGAGCGGACCCATGCGGCCGTGGAACGCGCCCATGCCAAGGCCGCGCACGCGACCCCCGTCGAACGCGCCCTGATCGAGGCGCTGCGCGCCCGCTACCCGCAGGCCGCGGCCCCGGACGCGGCGGCCTGCTCGGTGTGGAACACCGGCTACGCCGACAGCCTGCGCACCGCCTACGCACTGGCCCCCGACGACCTCGACGTCGCCGCCCTCTACGCGGACGCCCTGATGAACCTCACCCCCTGGCAGCTCTGGGACATCCGCAGCGGCCGGCCGGCCGACGGGGCCCGCACGGAGGAGGCGAAGGCCGTACTGGAGCGGGCCCTCGGGACCGAGGCCGGCACCCGGCACCCCGGGCTGCTGCACCTCTACATCCACCTCATGGAGATGTCGCCCACGCCCGAGACCGCCCTCCCGGTCGCGGACCGGCTGCGCGGCCTCGTGCCCGACGCCGGGCACCTCCAGCACATGCCCTCGCACCTGGAGGTCCTCTGCGGCGACTACCGGCGCGTCGTCGCCGACAACGCCGCGGCCGTCGCCGCCGACGAGAAGTACCTCGCCCGGGCCGGCGCGATGAACTTCTACACCCTCTACCGCTGCCACAACCTGCACTTCGGGATCTACGGCGCGATGTTCCAGGGCCGCCTCCAGGACGCCCTCGCCACGGCCGAACGGCTCGAAGCCGCCGTACCGGAGGAACTGCTGCGGGTGCAGAGCCCGCCGATGGCCGACTGGCTGGAGGGGTTCCTGGCGATGCGGGTGCACGTCCTGGTCCGCTTCGGCCGCTGGGACGACATCCTGCGCCTGCCGCTGCCCGCCGACCCCGGGCTGTACTGCGTGACCACCGCGATGCTGCACTACGCGCGCGGTGTCGCGCACGCGGCCACCGGCCGGATCGCCGAGGCCGAGACCGACCGGGCCCGCTTCCGGGACGCGGTCGCCGCCGTTCCGGAGACCCGCATGCTGTTCAACAACACCTGCGCCGACATCCTGGCGATCGCCTCCGCCATGCTCGACGGCGAACTCGCCTACCGCAAGGGTGACTTCGACACGGCCTTCGCCGAGCTGCGCCGGTCCGTCGACCTGGACGACAACCTCCCGTACGACGAGCCCTGGGGCTGGATGCAGCCCACCCGGCACGCCTACGGCGCCCTGCTCCTCGAACGCGGCCGGATCGCCGAGGCCGAGGCGGTCTACCGGGCCGACCTCGGGCTGGACGACACCCTGCCCCGGCCGTTGCAGCATCCGGGCAACGTCTGGGCGCTGCACGGCTTCCACGAGTGCCTGCGGCGGCTCGGCCGGGACGGCGAGGCGCGGATCGTGGGCCGGCAGCTGAAGCTGGCGGTCGCCTGCGCGGATGTGCCGATCAGGGCGTCGTGCTTCTGTCGGGCGGAGTGCTGCGGGGCGTAGCGGGCGCCGCGGTCTGCCGTCGTTCGTCCGCGGCGCCGTCGTGGCTGGTCGCGCAGTTCCTCCCCCCAGCCTTCGGCCGGGGGGACCCCCAGCGCCCCTTCGGGGCACAGGTCGTTGTCAGAGGGCCCTGGCTATCAGGAGGGCCACGTCGTCGTGGTCGTCGGGGTGGCGCAGGCCGTGCAGGAGGAGGTCGCAGGTTTCCTCCAGGGGGCGGTGGGGCTCGTCGAGGAAGCCGAGGAGGACGTCGAGGCGGTCGTCGATGGGGTGGCGGCGGGTCTCGACCAGGCCGTCGGTGTACAGGACCAGCAGGTCGCCCTGGTCGAAGGCGACGGTCGTCGTCTCGAAGGGGATGCCGCCGACCCCCAGCGGGGCGGCCGTCGGCAGCTCCAGCAGGGCCGCCGGCCGGTCGCAGTGCACCAGGGCGGGCGGCATGTGGCCCGCGTTGGCGATCTCGCAGGTCCTGGTGTGCGGGTCGTACACCGCGTACAGGCAGGTGACGATGTAGTGCTCCAGATCGCAGGTGATCCGGTCCAGGTGCCGGAGCACCGCGTCCGGGGGCAGCTCCAGGTCCGCGTAGGCGCAGGTGGCGGTGCGCAGCCGGCCCATGGTGGCGGCGGCGTCGATGCCGTTGCCCATCACGTCGCCGACGACCAGCACCGTCCGGTCCTGCGACAGCGGGATCACGTCGTACCAGTCGCCGCCCACCTCGCTCGTCGCCTGCGCCGGTTCGTAGCGGGAGGCCAGCTCCAGGCCGGTGTGCTCGGGCGGATGGTCGGGCAGGAGGCTGCGCTGGAGGGTGAGGGCGGTGTTGCGGACGCTCTGGAACCAGCGGGCGTTGTCGATGGCCACGGCGGCCCGCCCGGCCAGCTCGGTGGCGAGGACGACGTCGTCCTCGTCGAAGGGGAGCGGATTGCGGGTCCGCTTGAGGTCGAGAGCGCCGAGCACCTCGCCGTGCGCGATCAGCGGCACCGCGAGATACGAGTGCACGCCCGCCTCCGCCAGCAGGGCACCGCCCTCCGGGCTGCGGGCGATGCGCGGCAGGTCGTGCTTGCCGACCCGCGGGACCAGCACCGGGCGCGCGGAGTGCACGCACAGCGTGACCAGCCGGTCGCCGTCGTAGGAGGCGAGGTCACCGGGCGTGTCGGCGGCCCGCAGGGCGACCGTGGGATGGGCGGCCTTGAGGGCCAGGGCCCGGAACAGCTCCGGGCCGTTGTCGGGACGGCGCGAGCGGCGCAGGGCCAGCGCCGCGTCCAGCACGTCCACCGCGACCACGTCCGCGAGCACCGGGGTGGCGATCTCGGCCAGCTCGTGCGCCGTGCGCTCCACCTCCAGCGAGGTGCCCACCCGGGCCGAGGCGTCGGCGATCAGGGCGAGGCGGCGCCGGGCCCGGTCGGCCTCGGCCGCCGCGCGGTGCCGTTCCGTCACGTCGACCACCGAGATCGCGGCGCCCAGGACCCGGCCGCCGGAGTCCTCGAGCCGGTAGAACGACAGCGACCAGGCGTGCTCCTGCTCCGGATCGGCGGGCGGACGGCCTACGTGGTACTGGTCGAGCAGCGGCGTGCCCGTGGTGAGCACCTGGCGCAGCGCCGACTCCACGGTGTCGATGTCGGGCAACGGCAGCGTCTCCCGCAGATGGCGGCCGATGTGCTCCTCGGCCGGGACGCCGTCGATCCGCTCCAGCGCCGGGTTCACCAGGAGGTAGCGCAGATCCGGATCGAGCAGGGCCAGGCCGATCGGGGACTGGTTGATCAGCCGCTCGCACAGCGCCAGGTCGGTCTCCAGCCGCTGGAGCAGGTTGTGGTCCGCGACGATGCCCAGGGCGTAGACGTCGCCGAGATCGTCCAGCAGCCGCATGGTGCGGAACTCCATCAGCCGGCTGCCGCCGTCCTTGTGCCGCACCGGGAAGGCACCGGCCCAGCTGCGCCCGCTCTCCAGCACGTCCATGAAGACCTTCACCGCGGCCTTCAGATGGTCCGGCTGAATGAGCAGCCGCGCCGCGTTCCTGCGCAGGGCCTCCTCGGACGTGTAGCCGAAGAGTTCCTCGGCCTGCGGGGTCCAGAACACGATCCGGCCCTGCGAGTCCAGCGCCACCGCGGCCACGCTCAGCAGGTCCAGCAGGCCGGTCGGACGCGGTCCGCCGGACCCGTACTCCTCACCGCCGGAGCCGTCGGCGCCACCGGCCCGCAGGGAACCCACAGCCATCCCTCAACCACCTCCACCGGCCGCCGGGCCGATGCCGATGCCGCTGCTACGGCCCTTCCATGCTGCCCCGGCTCGCGGCTCACCCCAACTCCAGACCGGGTACCCCGGTCCGCGCCGGTCTCACGCAGTGTGTCCGGCCGCGCGTCCCACGCCCGTCAGGGGCCGCGCGCAACACGTGGACAAGCAGGAACATTGGGGTACGTACAGGATGTAGCCAATGAATTCTCCGCGAGAAGACTTCGAGGTGCCGACCACCGTGGGGCCGTACGACCTCCTGGACGCCTCCAGCGACGCCGCGGCCGTGCTGTCGGCAGAGGGCGACGTGATCGGCTGGACCCGTGGCGCCGAGACCCTGCTCGGCCATCCGGCCGCCGCCGTGCTCGGGCACCCGGCGGCGCGGCTGCTCGCCATGCGCGTCGACCCGGCCCGGGCCGCCGGCGTCGCCGAGCGCTGCCGCTCGGGCATGGGATGGAGCGGCCTCGTCCCGGTACGGCACCTCGACGGCCACAGCGTCGTCGTCGACCTGCGGGTCTCCGCGTCCTTCCGGATCGGCGCCGCCGAGTGCTTCCTGGTTTCGGCGCGGGAGCAGCGCCCCCAGTGGACCGTGGGCCAGTCCGTCCTCGACGGGTTCCTCACCCGGTCGCCGATCGGCATGGCCGTGATGGACCTGGAGCTGCGGTACGTCTGGCTGAACGACACCCTGGAGCAGTTCGGCGGGGTCCCCCGCGAGCAGCGCCTGGGCCGCCGGCTGAGCGAGCTGCTGCCCGGTCTGCAGGGGACCACCATCGAGGGCCTGATGCGCAAGGTGCTGACGACCAGGGAGCCGGTCACCGAGTACGAGTACATCGGCTGGAGCTGGTCGGATCCGCACCGCCGGCGCGCCTACTCGACGTCGTTCTTCCCGCTCGTCGACCCCGACGACGCGGTGACCGGCGTCTGCTACATGGTCGCCGACGTCACCGAACGCTGGAACGCGCGGCAACTGCTGTCGATGGTGAACGAGGCCGGCACCCGCATCGGCACCACCCTCGACGTGCTGCGCACCGCCCAGGAACTCGCCGACTTCGCCGTCCCGCGCTTCGCCGACTTCGTCATCGTCGACCTCCTGGAGCCCGTCCTCAGCAACGAGGGACACGGTGCCTGGCTGCCCGACGCGGGCCCGGCCCCCACCCGGGCGGTGATGCGGCGCGCCGCGCTGCGCTCGGTGCGCGAGGGCAGTCCCGAGGCCGTGGCGCGGGTCGGCGACCGGGTCGACTTCCTGCCCCCGCCGCACGGCGTCGGCCTGCTCATCGACGGCGAGCCGGTCCTCATCCCCGAACTCGACCCGGACGACCACCTGTGGATCACCGAACAGCCCGCGCGGGCCGACCGCATCCGGGAGTTCGGACTGCACACCCTGATCTCGGTGCCGATGCGGGCGCGCGACACCGTCCTGGGCCTCACCACCTTCGCCCGCTCGCTCAACCCGCTCTCCTTCGCACCCGACGACGTCCTGCTCGCCCAGGAACTGGTCGCGCGCGCCGCCCTCTGCGTCGACAACGCCCGCCGCTACACCAGGGAGCACACGGCGGCCGTCACCCTCCAGCGCAGCCTGCTGCCGCAGGCCCTGACCGGCGGTACGGCCGTGGACGTGGCCTCCTCCTACCTGCCGGCCGACGCGACGGACGGTGTCGGCGGCGACTGGTTCGACGTGATCCCGCTCTCCGGTGCCCGGGTCGGGCTGGTCGTCGGCGACGTGGTCGGGCACGGTCTCACCGCGGCGGCGAGCATGGGCCGGCTGCGTACCGCCGTCCAGACCCTCGCCGACATGGACATGCCCCCGGACGAACTCCTCGCCCACCTCGACGACCTCGTGCTGCGGCTGGGGGAGGAGGGGAACGCGGGCGGGCCGGCGGAGGGCGGTGCGGACACGTTCGTCGGGGCGAGCTGCCTGTACGCCGTCTACGACCCGGTGACCAGGCGGTGCGCGATGGCCCGCGCGGGGCACCCGCCACCGGTGGTCGTCTCGCCCGACGGGCACGTCCACTTCCCCGAGATCCCCGCCGGTCCGCCGCTCGGGCTCGGTGGGATGGCCTTCGAGGCCACCGAGATCGAACTCGCCGAGGGCAGCCTGTTCGGCCTGTACACCGACGGCCTCATCGAAGGCGCCGACCAGGACGTCGAACTGGGCATGGCCCGCCTGCGCGGTGCGCTGTCCGCCCCCGGCGCCGATCTCGACGCGCTGTGCACGTCGGCCGTCCAGCAGCTGGTCCCCGTGCCCCAGCCCGACGACATCGCCCTGCTGCTGGCCCGCACCCACGCCCTGGGCGCCGACCACGTCGTCTCCTGGGAGGTGCCGGTCGACCCGGCCGCCGTCGCCGACGTCCGCGCCGAGGCGGTCCGCCAGGTGGTCGCGTGGGGCTACGAGGAACTGGCGACGACCACCGAGCTCATCGTCAGCGAACTGGTCACCAACGCCATCCGCTACGCCGAACCGCCCATCCGGCTACGGCTGTTGCGCGACGCCTGGCTGACCTGCGAGGTCGCCGACGGCAGCAGCACCGCGCCCCGGCTGCGGCACGCCCGGAGCACCGACGAGGGCGGCCGGGGCCTCTTCCTGGTGGCCCAGCTCGCCCACCGGTGGGGCGTCCGCTACACCGGGGAAGGCAAGATCATCTGGGCCGAGCAGGAGATCCCCGGGGCGTGACCGGTCGTGTACGGACCGTCCCGGCCCCCCTGTTGAATTCGCACGTATGGCCGTACGCTGTCAATTCACAAGGATTCGGCAGCAATTGGGGGAGCCGCCATGTCCGGGGACGGCGTGTACGGTCCGCACCAGGAACCACCGCACCAGGGCCCGCAGAACCACGGCTTCCCGGGCCAGGGCCTACCGCACCAGGGCTTTCCCGGCCCGGGTTTCCCGCCTCCCGGCCCGTTCGTGCCGCCCATGCCGTCGGCTCCGCCACCCGCGCCGGCGGACCCCCTGCGCGCCACCGCCGTCGCCCTGCTCAACCTGAGCGGCCTCGGCCTCGGCTACCTGCTCCTGCGAAGATGGATCCCGATGGCCGCGTGTCTGGCGGCCACCGTCGTCCTGCTGGTCGTGGCCCTGCCCGCGGACGCCGACGGCGTGCCCGGCACCGCGCTCGTCCTGTACGCCGTGCTCCTCCTGCTGGCCGCCGTCCACGGCTGGTTCGCCGGCCTGCGCACCCGTCTGGTGTGGCCGGGGCAGCGGCCCGTCGCGCTCGTGCTGGGCGTCGTCCTGCTCGCCGTCCCGGTGGGCGGTGCGCTCTGGTACGACAGCGCCCGGCACGAAGCCGTCGAACGCGCCCTCCTCGCCCGGCTCGACCGCGCCGACCGGCAGGTCGACGCGGCCTCCGGACAGGATTTCGGCACCGCCAGGTCGGGTTACCGCAACGCGCTGGCCGTCTACCGCGACCTCGCCGTCCACCACGCCGGCTCACGCGCCGCCGCCCAGGTCCCCGACCGCCTGAAGACCTACTACACGACGGTCGCGGCGGCCTACAGCCACCGCGACTACTGCGCGGCCGTCGAACCGCTCCAGTTCCTGCGGACGGTGCCCGACTCCATGCCGAAGGACCAGCTCGGCACGCTCGCCCACTGGCCCGACGACCGGCTGGCCACCTCGCTCTACGAGTGCGGCGCGCAGGGCCTGTCCACCGGCGGGACCGACTGGGTCGACCGGTTCGGCGACCTGCTGAGCACGTTCCCCGACTCCGGCCAGGCCGCCAAGGTCGTACCCGCCGTGGACGCCGCGGAGAAGAAGGCGGCGAAGGCGGTCTCCGGGAAGGACCCGTGCGGCGCCGTCAAGCAGCTGGGCACCCTGAACACGCAGATCACCCAGCTGTCGAACGGGTCGGGCGCCGAGGCCGACGGTCTCGGCAAGGTCGCCGGCCGGGCCGAACGCAGCGGGAACGCGGGGGAGTACCAGTGCGGCGTCCAGCAGTACCGGGACGGCGACTACGCACAGGCGCAGGAGACCATGCAGCAGTTCGTCTCCGACAACCCGCACGACGGCAACCGCGACCACGCCCGCAAGATCGCCATCGGCGCCGAGGTCGCCCAGACCCTCCCCGCAGCAGGGAAGAAGCTGCCCACCACCGCCTCCGGCGGCGGCATCTCCGTGACCGTCAAGAACGACAGCCCCGACGACATCACCGTCCTGTACACCGGCCCGGTCACCGGCAGCTTCACCCTGAAGGCGTGCGGCAGTTGCAAGGCCTACTCGTTCGCCAGCCCGCTCATCAGCGGCTGGGAGCCGTGCAGCGACAGCGGCAAGAACTACCCGCAGCGCACCATCAGCCTCCCGCCCGGCACCACGTACTTCGTGCACAAGCCGAAGAACGACAGCACCGCCACCCCGGGCTCCGACACCGCCAAGCTGCGCTACGGCTACATCTACACCGAGTGCGCGTACACCACGCAGACGCTGGGGTCCACGTACTGAGCGGGGTGCGAGGCTGTCGTACCGGCCAACTAAGCTCCCGCGCATGAACGACGAGGGCAGGGACGACCCCGCGAGACGGGTCGTCGACGGGCGGTTCGAGCTGGAGGCGCGGCTCGGTGGCGGCGGCATGGGAACGGTGTGGCGGGCCACCGACCTGGTACTGCGGCGCAGCGTGGCCGTGAAGGAGGTACGCCCGTCCGACCCCGGCCTCGCCGAGTGGGACCCGGAGGCCGCCCGGCTGCTGCGGGAACGGGTACTGCGGGAGGCCCGCGCGCTGGCCCGGGTCGACCACCCCAACGTGGTGACGATCCATCACATCGTCGACGGCGGCCCCGGGAGCTACCCGTGGATCGTCATGGAGCTCGTGACCGGCGGCTCGCTGGCCGACCGGCTCGCCGCCGGCCCGATGAACCCGGTCGAGGCCGCGCGCATCGGCCGCGAGGTGCTGGCCGCGCTCCGCGCCGCCCACGAGGCCGGCATCGAACACCGCGACGTCAAACCCGCCAACGTGCTGCTGCGCCCCGACGGGCGTCCCGTCCTCACCGACTTCGGCATCGCCGCCGTCCGCGAGTCGACCGCCCTCACCGCCACCGGCTCGGTCATCGGCACCCCCGACTACATGGCGCCGGAACGCGTCTCCGGCAAGGACGGCGGGCCGGCCGCGGACCTGTGGTCGCTCGCGATGATGCTGTACGTCGCCGTCGAGGGCCACCATCCGCTGCGCCGGGGCACCACCCTCGCCACGCTCGCCGCGGTCCTCGCCGAGGACGTCCCGCCGCCGGTCCAGGCCGGGCCCCTCACCGACGTCCTCACCCGGGTCCTCGTCCGCGACCCGGCGGCCCGCCCCGACGCCGCCGCGCTGGAGCGGATGCTGGCCCGGGCCGCCCTGCAGACCGAGTCCCCCACGTCCTTCCCGCTGCAACCCCCGGCCGCGCCGCCGCAGGACGCCGTCCCGCAGGACATGCGGCCCCTGACCACGGCGCCCATGTCCCCCGGAGCCGCCCCGCGCCGCCGCCGGACACTGCTCCTGCTGCCCGTGGCCGCGGTGGCCCTGGCCGGCGCGCTCACCTGGACGCTGCTGCCGGACCTGGGCGGTCAGGCCTCCGGGGCCTCCGGCGGCCAGGCCTCCGGGGCCACGGACTCCGGCACCGGCCCGGCCACGACCTCGCCCTCGGCCCGGAGCACCGGCTCACCCACGGCCGCGCAGCAGACCGCCACGTCCGACCTGCTGACCCCGCAGGGCATCCGCACCGCCGTCGCCGCCCTGGAGAAGCAGACCGGCCGGAACCGCTTCGGCAAGCTCACCGTGTACCCCGAGTACGTCGTCGCCTACATGATGGTGAAGGGCAGCGACACCGCGTACGACATGTACACCTACCGCTCCGGCCAGGGCGTGCAGAAGGACATCATCTCGGGCAGCCTGACCGGCGACGACAGGCCCGTCAGCCTCGACGGCTTCGCCTGGGACAAGGTCCCCTCGCTGCTGGCCCAGGCCCGCAAGCAGCTCAAGGTGCCCGATCCCGACAGCCGCTACCTCGTCCTCGTCCTGCCGGGCAACGCCTTCGGCGACCCCGCCGGGATGTCCGTCTACCTCAGCAACAAGTACAACCAGGGCGGCTACCTCCAGACGGACAGTCAGGGCAAGGTCGTCAAGGTGATGCCGTACGACGGCTGAGCGGACCCCGCCGAACGCACGCGGTGCCCTCACCCCGTCAGGGTCCGCACCGGCGTTCCGGCCCGCCACGCCGCGATGTCCTCGACCGCGTCCCGGTAGAACACCTCGTACAGATCCCGGCTGACATAGCCGATGTGCGGGGTCACCACGGCGTTCGGCAGGGTACGCAGCGGGTGGTCCGGCGGCAGCGGTTCGCGGTCGAAGACGTCCAGCGCCGCGGAGGCGATGCCTCCCTCGGTGAGCGCCCTGATCAGCGCCGCCTCCTCCACCACGGGCCCGCGTGAGGTGTTCACCAGGATCGCCGTCGGCTTCATCAGGCCCAGCTCGCGGGCCCCGACCAGACCCCGGGTGCGCTCGCTGAGCACGACATGGACGCTCAGCACGTCGGAGCGCTCGAACAACTCGTCCCGTGCCACACAGGTCACTCCCTTCGCCTGCGCGTCCGCCGGAGTCAGGTGCCGGCTCCAGGCGATGCACCGCATCCCGAAGGCGCGCCCCACCTCCGTCACCGCGGTCCCCAGCCGGCCGAGGCCAAGCACCCCCAGCGTGGTGCCCCGCAGGCTCGTCCCCAGCCCCTCCTGCCAGCCGCCCCGCCGCACCGAGTCCACCTGCTGCGGGATCAGCCGCGCCGCGGACAGGATCAGCCCCCAGGTGAGTTCGGCCGTCGGGTGCGAGAAGTACCCGGTCCCGCAGACCGTGACCCCCAGCCGGCGTGCGGCGTCCACATCGATCGCCGCGTTGACCGGCCCGGTGGTGACCAGCAGCTTCAGGCGCGGCAGCCGGTCCAGGGCCGACGCGGGGAAAGGCGTCCGCTCGCGCATGGCCACGACCACCTCGAAGTCGGCGAGCGCGGCCACCACCGCGTCCTCGCCGCCGAAGGGCTCCGAGAAGACCCGCACGTCGGCGCGGAGCGACGCCCAGTCCGCGAGACCCAGCGCCACACCCTGGTAGTCGTCCAGGATCGCGATCCTCATCCGCATTCCTCCCGTTCTCTGCCCCGCTCCTCGGAGCAGGTCGGTCATCTGTAGGGCACCTCCGGGGACGCCGTCATGTCCACGGTCCTGCACCCGGTGGCCCATGGCATCCCGTGCACGCCCGCGGCCCGCACTTGGTCTGCACCATTGACATGTACGCGTAGCGGGGCCTTCAATGCGGCTCACCCGCATATGTATCCGACGGTCACGTATGAGGAAGGCCCCCGCATGGTCACCCCCCACCCGCACCTCGCCTGGCCCCGCACCCTGCTGAGACTGTTCGCCCTGTTCGCCGTCGTGCTCGGCGTCCAGGCCGCCCCCGCCCATCACGCCCGCGCCGCCACCACCGTCAACGTGATCGCCTTCTACGACGGCACCTACGACGCGGCCCACATCAGCTTCGACCACGAGGCCAACACCTGGTTCCCGCAGGCCGGCGCGGCGAACGGCTTCACCTACACCGCGACCACGGACTGGAGCCGGCTCAACGCCTCCACGCTGGCCGGCTACCAGGTCGTCATGTTCCTCGACGACTATCCCCACACCGCGTCCCAGCAGGCCGCCTTCCAGACCTACGTGGCGAACGGAGGCGGGTTCATCGGCTTCCACGTCTCGGCGTACAACGACGACACCGGCGACTGGCCCTGGTACCACAACACCTTCCTCGGCACCGGCACGTTCAAGAGCAACTCCTGGGGGCCGACCCAGGAGACCCTGCAGATCGACGACCCCTCGCACCCGGCGACCGCGAACCTCCCGTCCACCATCACGTCCTCGGTGAGCGAGTGGTACAGCTGGCAGAACGACCTGCGGCAGAACCCGGCCATCGACATCCTCGCCTCGATGGCCCCGTCGACCTTCCCGGTCGGCACCGACCCCAACCAGACCTGGTACAGCGGCTACTACCCGATCGTCTGGTCCAACCGGAACTACAAGATGGTCTACAACAACTTCGGCCACAACGCGATGGACTACGCGACCAACACCACGCTGTCGTCGACGTTCGCGAGCGACCGGCAGAACCAGCTCCTGCTCCAGGAGATCAAGTGGGCGGCAGGCCAGTCCGGTCCGGTCACCCCGCCCACCGGCGCCACCGGACCGATCCACGGGTACGGCGGCAAGTGCGTGGACGTCGCGGGCGCCGCCACCGCCAACGGCACCGCCGTACAGCTCTACGACTGCAACGGCACCGGCGCCCAGAACTGGACGGTCGGCAGCTCGGGCACCCTCACCGCCCTCGGCAAGTGCATGGACGTCACCGGGGCCGGCACCGCCAACGGCACCAAGGTCCAGCTGTACGACTGCAACGGTTCCGGCTCGCAGGTCTGGCAGGCGGGCTCCAACGGCTCGCTCGTCAACCCGCAGTCGGGCAAGTGCCTCGACGCCACCGGACCGAGCTCCGCCAACGGCACCCGGCTCCAGATCTGGTCCTGCTCGGGAGCCGCCAACCAGAACTGGACCCTCCCGTCCTGACCCACCCGACACCCCGGTGCGACGCGGGCATGCCGGCACCCGGCATGCCCGCGTCGCACGTGTTCGCCGGGGACGGCACCCCCGGGGCGGCGGAAGGGCGGAGAGCGGGCGGCAGGCGTCAGCGCCGTTCACCTTAGGTTGCGGGTCCAAGGGCATCTCCGCAGGCGGCACGTCGGTATACGGTCCGAAGCGCTCGCCCCGACAGAAGTGGCTCACGTCAACGGAGATTCCGGCCGAACCCGCCGCGCAGGCGCCGCGCGGACGGCAGCCGGGACCGACCTGACGCGGCTCCCGCTGTCGGCCCGGCGGCAGAGCCGCGGTGCACCCGTCGATCGGGAGTCGACAGGTCACCCCAGCGCCGCCCCCGGACGTCGCCCTGTCACTCCACTGCCCCGAGGTGCCCTGTGGCCATGCCTTCTCCTGCCTCGTCCCCGTCGTCCGCGCCGCCCGACACCGGTACCGGCGGCCGGCACATCACGGCCACCGTCGTGCTGGCCTGCCTCGGGGTGTTCGTCTCGTACCTGCCGGTCGTCGGCGTCTCCGTCGCGCTGCCGGTCATGCAACAGGCCCTCGACGCCTCCACCGAGGGCCTGCAGTGGATCACCGACGCCTTCATCCTGCCGACCGCGGCACTGCTTCTGACCTGCGGCATGGTCGGCGACCTGTACGGCCGCAAGAAGACGTACCTCGCCGGGCTCGCGCTGTTCTGCGTCGGCTGCCTGGTCTGCCTGACCGCCGGCAGCGTCGTGCAGGTCTGCGTGGGCCAGGCCCTCACCGGTGTCGGCACCGCCGCGCTGCTGCCCGCCACGCTCGCCCTGATCGGCCACGTCATCCCGGACCCCCGCAAACGCGCTCGCGCGATAGCCCTCTGGACGGCCGCCCTCGGCCTCGGACTGACCCTCGGCCCGGTGGTCAACGGCGTGATCGTGGCGCACACGAGCTGGCGGTGGATCTTCCTGCCCTCGCTCGTCCTCGCCGTGGTCACCGCCGTGCTCGGCGCCGTCGTCCTCACCGACTCCCGCGCCGAGCGCGAGCGCCACCTGGACATCCCGGGCCAACTGCTGGCCGTCGTCGCCATCACCGGCCTGGTCTACGGCGTCATCGAGGGCGGCAGCGCCGGCTGGTCCTCGGCCCAGGTCGTGATCGCCCTCGTGGCAGCCGCCCTCGGCGCGGCCGGGTTCGTCCTCGTGGAACTTCGCTCCGCCTGCCCGATGCTCGACATGCGCCTGTTCACGTCCCGGGCGTTCTCCGGCGCGGCACTCGTCATGGCCGTCACCCTGTTCGCCCAGGTCGGCCTGGTCTTCGCGCTCAGCGAGTACTTCGGGCTCGTCCACCACGCCTCGACGCTGGACATCGGCATCCGGCTCATCGCCATCAACGGCTTCACGGTGGTGCTCGGCCCGCTGGTCGGGCGGCTGATGAACCGGGTCACGCCCGGACTGCTCCTGGTCACCGGCCTGGTCGTCGGCGGCATCGGCGCGCTGCTGATGAACGCCTTCCAGGCCGGCACCGGCACCGGCGAGGCCGCCCTGATCATCGGCGTCCTCGGCATCGGCATCGCGCTCGCCATGGCGCCGATCACCACCATCGCCATGGACGCCCTGCCGCACCGGCTCGGCGGCACCGCCGCCGCGGCCAACAGCGCGCTCCGCCAGATCGGCAGCGCCCTCGGCCCCGCCGTCTTCGGCGTCGTCCTCACCCACCGCACCCTGGCCACCCTGCCCGGCCACCTCGCCTCGTCCGGGCTGAGCCCCGCCGACCAGGGCCAGGTGAGCGGCCTGGTGTCCCACGTCGGCATCCAGGCGGGCGCCTTCCTGCAGCTGAAGACCCCGGCGAGCACCGGACAGGCACAGGCCGCCTACGGCGCGAGCTTCACCGACGCTCTGCACACCTGCGCCCTCGTCGGCGGCATCGGGATGCTGGTGGCCGCGGTGATCGCCGTGGCACTCATCGGGATCCGCCCGGCCCGCGCCCCGCAGGCGGCACCGGAGGCGGCGGTGCACCCGGCCGGCGCCGCCGGCTGAACCACGGGGCGAAGCGGCCGGCCACCGCACGGTGACCGGCCGCTTCGCCCCGCTCTCCGGCACCCGTCAGCGCGCGAGCAGTTCGAGCGTGTCGATCACCCGGTTCGAGAAGCCCCACTCGTTGTCGTACCAGGCGACCACCTTGACGTGGCGGCCGTCGACACGGGTCAGGGCCGAGTCGAAGATCGACGAGGCGGGGTTGCCCGTGATGTCCGACGACACCAGCGGGTCCTCCGAGTACTCCAGGACACCCGCGAGCGGCCCCTCGGCCGCCGTGCGGTACGCGGCCAGCACCTCGTCGCGCGTCACGTCACGGGACACGGTCGTGTTGAGCTCGACGATCGAGCCCACCGGCACCGGCACCCGGATCGAGTCGCCCGACAGCCTGCCGTCGAGGTTCGGCAGCACCAGCCCGATCGCCTTGGCGGCGCCGGTCGTGGTCGGCACGATGTTGACCCCGGCGGCACGGGCGCGCCGGGGGTCGCGGTGTGGGCCGTCCTGCAGGTTCTGCTCCTGCGTGTAGGCGTGCACCGTGGTCATGAACCCGTGCTCGATACCGGCGAGTTCGTCGAGGACGGCGGCCAGCGGCGCGAGCGCGTTGGTCGTGCAGGACGCGTTGGAGACGATCGTGTGCAGCTCCGCGTCGTACGCGTCGGTGTTCACGCCGTACGCCAGCGTCACGTCCGCACCGTCCGACGGCGCGCTGACCAGCACCTTCCGGGCACCCGCGTCGAGGTGGGCGCGGGCGGCCTTCGCCGAGGTGAAGCGGCCGGTCGACTCCAGCACGATGTCCACGCCGAGTTCGGCCCACGGCAGCTGCGCCGGCTCGCGCTCGGCGAGGACCTTGATGCGGCGGCCGTCGACGACGAGGACGTCCCCGTCGACGCTCACCGGGCGACCGAGGCGGCCGGCCGTGGAGTCGAAGGCGAGCAGCCGCGCGAGGGCGGCCGGCTCCGTGAGGTCGTTGACGGCGACGATCTCCAGGCTGCTGTCCCGCTCCAGCAGGGCCCGCAGCACATTGCGTCCGATGCGGCCGAATCCGTTGACGGCGATACGAGTCATAAGTGGTGTCCCTTCGCTACGCCACCAGGTTCGCGGGTCGCCCGCGGCCGGGACAGCGGCGAGAACGCCATGGTTCGAAAGGATCCCGCCAGGGCGTCACCCGGGCGGCCCTACTCGCCCTTGGTGAAGGTGCGCCGGTAGTCGCTCGGCGTCGTGCCGAGGATCCGCTGGAAGTGCAGCCGCAGGTTCGCGCCGGTGCCGAGGCCGACGTCGCCGGCGATCTGCTCGACGCTCCGCTCCGACCGTTCGAGGAGTTCACGGGCCAGGTCGATCCGGGCGCGCATCACCCACTGCATCGGCGTGTACCCGGTGTCCGCCACGAACCGCCGCGAGAACGTCCGCGCCGACACCCCCGCGTGCCGGGCGAGCACGTCGAGGGTGAGCGGCTCGCCGAGCCGGTGCAGCGCCCACTCGCGGGTCGCGGCGAACCGCTCCCCGAGTGGCTCGGGCACGCTGCGCGGCACGTACTGCGCCTGGCCGCCGCTGCGGTAGGGGGCCGCCACCAGCCGCCGGGCCGCGTGGTTGGAGGCGGCGACGCCCAGGTCACCGCGGAGGATGTGCAGGCACAGGTCGATCCCCGAGGCCGCGCCGGCCGACGTCAGCACGCTGCCCTCGTCGACGAAGAGCACGTTCTCGTCCACCTTGACCAGCGGATGCTTTTCGGCGAGGGCGCGCGTGTAGTGCCAGTGCGTGGTGGCCCGCCTGCCGTCGAGCAGCCCGGTCGCGGCCAGCGCGAAGGCCCCCGTCGAGATCGCGGCCAGCCGCGCGCCCCGCCGGTGCGCGCCGAGCAGCGCGTCGACGACGGCCTGCGGCGGGTCGTCCCGGTCCGGGAACCGGTACCCGGGCACGAACACGATCTCCGCCCACTCCAGCGCGTCCAGGCCGTCGGCGACGTGGTACGACAGCCCGTCGCCGCCGGTGACCAGACCGGGCGCCGCACCGCACACCCGTACCTCGTACGGCATGCTCGCCCGGGTCGTGAACACCTGCGCCGGGATGCCGACGTCGAGGGGTTTCGCCCCCTCCAGCACAAGGACGGCGACGCGATGCAGACGGACGGGAGACACATCGGACAGGGTACGAGGCCCCGACCCCGCCCCTCGGCATGGGCGGGCACTCGTTCGGGTGCATGCCCGCGGTGGGTGACGGCGGCCGGTCGCCTGAGCCCGATGATGGAGCCATGCCTGGAGCGGACGCAGAGGTGCCGGTGCTGATCGTCGGCGGGGGCCCGGTCGGGCTCACCGCGCGGGCGCTGCTGGGCCGCTGGGGGGTGCCGTCCCTGCTGGTCGAGAAGCACCGGGAGCTGTCCCCGTTCCCCCGGTCCCGGCTGGTCAACGTGCGGTCCATGGAGATCTTCCGCCGGCTCGGGGTCGCCGAAAGAGTCGCGGCGGACGCGTTCGCACGCGAGTACGGGCGGGTGCGCTTCCGGGACACCCTGTGCGACCCCGACTTCGCCAGCGCCGCCATGGTCGGGGTGCGTGCCACGGTCGCCGAGAGCCCGGTCGTCGGGGTGGTCACCTCGCAGGACCGGCTGGAGCCCACCCTGCTGGCCGCCGCCGGGGGAGAGGTGCGGTTCGGCACCGAACTGGTAGGCCTGGAAGAGGACACGGAGGGTGTCGTCGCCGTACTCGCCGACGGCGGGAACGGCGGGCGGACCCGCGTCCGGGCCCGGTACGTGATCGCCGCCGACGGCGCGAACTCCACCGTCCGCGAGCGGCTGGGCATCCCCGCCACCGGCCCCGGAGCGCTCGGCGACTACACCACCGTCGTGTTCGACGCCGACCTGGGCCGCTGGTGCGCGCACCAGCCCGCCGGGGTCTACTTCACCGCGTTCGGCACCTTCACCCCGCTCTACCCGGAGGGCGGCTGGGCCTGGTTCGGCGCCACGCCCGAAGGGAACGGGCAGACCGACTGGTCCGCCCGCGTCTCGCACGCCCTGGGCCCCGGTGCCGCCGTACGCGCCGACGTGGTGCGGATCCAGCACTGGTCGATGACCGCGCACGTCGCCGAGAGCTTCCGGCGGGGCCGGGTGCTGCTGGCGGGCGACGCCGCGCACGCGGTCCCGCCGATCGGCGGCCTCGGCATGAACGCCGGTGTCGCGGACGCGCACAACCTGTGCTGGAAACTGGCCGGCGTGCTGCAGGGCTGGGCCGGACCCGCCCTGCTGGACACGTACGAGACCGAGCGCCGGCCGGTGGCCCACGAGACGCTCCGCCAGGCGGTCGCCAACACCCGGCTGCTGGTCCAGGTGCAGGACCTGCGCAAGGAGCAGTTGCGCAGCGGCTCCCCGGCGCCGGTCGAACTGCCCTGGTCGGAGCGGTACTTCGCACAGCTCGGCCTGGTCCTCGGCACGGCGTACGACTCCGCAGCCGTCCTCGGCGACGGCGACGGCGACAGCGGCGGCGGCGCAGGCTACGGCCATGGCGACGGCGCAGGCGACGGTCGGCCGGAGGCCCCCGGCACCGAGTACGTGCCCACCGCGCGGCCGGGCCACCGCATGCCCCACCACTGGCTCTCCCCGGGCCGCTCCACGCTCGACGCGCTCGGCGAGTGGTTCACCGTGCTCACCCCGGACCCCGGCCCCTGGCGGCGGCACACCACCGGCCCCTGGCCGGTGCGCGTCGAGCCGCTGCCCGGCGAACCCGCAGGACGGTACGGCCTGGGCCCGCACGGCGGTGCGCTTCTCGTCCGCCCCGACGGCCACATCGCCGCCCGCTGGGACGGGCCCCCGCCGGCCGGCTCGGCGCTGCGCGACGCCCTGACCGCCGTCACGTCGTGCGCGGCGGGGCGGTGCTCTCCCTGACCACCAGGCGGGCCGGGACGAGGTCGGTGCCGGGACGGGAGTCGTCGCCGGTGCGGAGCTGCCGCAGGACACCCTCCACACACCGGCGGCCGACCTCGGCGAAGTCCTGGTGGACGGTGGTGAGGGGCGGGATGTAGAAGGCCGCGTCCGGGGTGTCGTCGAAGCCGACCACGCTGATGTCCGCGGGGACGGACCGGCCCCGCTCGTGGCAGGCCCGCAGCACACCCAGCGCCATCTGGTCGTTGGCCGCGAACACGGCGGTGCACTCGGGCTCCTCGGCGAGCGCGAGCCCCGCCGCGTAACCGGACTCGGCCGACCAGTCACCGCGCAGCGGCGCCGGGACCGGACACCCCGCCTCCGCCAGCACCGCCTCCCAGGCCTGCGCCCGTCGCTGCGCCGCGTACGAGGACCCGGGCCCCGCCACATGCCACACCGTGCGGTGCCTCAGGTCCAGCAGGTGCCGTACGGCCCTGCGCGCGCCGTCGGCCTGGTCGGTGTCGACCACGCCGTAGCGGTCCCCGGCGTCCGAGTCCACGACCACGACATGGACGCCGGGCGGCAGGTGCACGGTGGCGGCGTCCAGGAGATGGATCTCCATGATGACGATGACGGCGTCCACCGCCAGCTCGCCCATCCGCGTGAAGGCGCCCAGCACGTTGTCCTGTGTGGCCACGTCGATGGGGATCAGGGTGATGGCGTAGCCCTCGGCCGCCGCATGCGTGGCGATCGCCTCGACGGTGCGGCTGCTGCCCGTGGAGGAGAGGCTGAACAGGATCACGCCGATGGTGTTGAACCGGCCGTAACGCAGGGCGCGGGCCGCGCTGTTGGGCCGGTAGCCGAGCTCCCGCATCGCGGCCAGCACCTGCTCCCGGGTGGAACCGACCACCCCGGCATGCCCGTTGGAGACCCGCGAGACCGTCTGCGAGGAGACCCCGGCGAGTTCGGCGACGTCCGCCATGGAGACGCGCTGTTTGCGGCGCCCGCCGGAAACCCCGGAACCGTCCCGCCGCGCCCCGCCGGCGGCCGGTTCGACCGGCTGCTCCGGCTCGTTCAGGACCATCGCCCCACCCCTCAATTCTCCTTCATGCACGGGAAGTCGGGACCGGGAATCTTGACGGCCGCAGGAGCGGGTGCCACGATTCCGACGCTTTCGAGTTTACGTAAACATCGCCTCGTGACCAGCCCCGGCGGAGATCCCGTGGGCATGGTCGCGGAGGAGATGTTCACGTGAACATGCCGCGTCGATGTTTACGTGAACACGTGCGCGGGCCCGCGGGCCCCCGCGTCGAGCCGCCGTCTTCCGAAAGGGCACGTTGATGCGCAAGACCCCCGCCAGAACCCCTATCGCCCCCCGCACCCGCGCCGCCCTCGCGGCGGTCGCGATCGCCGCGGTCGGCGCCACGACCCTCACCGGCAGCCCCGCCTCCGCCGCCGTACCGGGTCACGGCACCAGCCAGTTCAAGGGCGTCAACTGGGCCGACCCGCGCGACAACTACGCCGACGACCCGGTGGTCCTCTCCGGCCTGTCGCTCTCCGACAGCTACGCCCAGACCTATGCCAAGGCGACCCGGGTGATCGCGGCCTTCCGCGCCAACCTCGGGGCCAACACCGTACGGCTGCCCATCAACCCGTACACGGTGAACGGCTCCTACTGGAAGTCCTACCGCGGGGTCATCGACGCGGCCTCCGCGCGGGGCTTCAAGGTGATCGTCTCCTACTGGGAGGGCACCGGCGCGAACAAGGACGGCTTCATCGACGACGAGGCCACCTACTGGCCCATGTGGAACACGGTCGTCAAGGCCTACCGGCACGACCCGCACGTCTACTTCGAGCCGATGAACGAGCCGCACGGTTACACCGACGCCGAGTGGGCCGACCTCGCGGCGAAGTGGCTGGCCACCTACCCGTCCGTCCCGCACGACCGCGTCTTCGTCAGCGGCGCCGGCTACAACGACCACGTCACCACCGTCTGCGCCGACCCGCGCCTGAAGGGCACCTACCTCTCCCTGCACCACTACGGCTTCTGGAAGAGCTACGCCACCTACGACCAGTGGGTGGCCGACCTGAAGGAGCGCCTCGGCGACTGCGCGAACCGCACGGTCGCCGACGAGTTCGGCGCCCCCATGACGACAGGCCTCGACTACGACAAGCCCGCTCCGGACGACAACTCCGTCAACTTCATCCAGGCCGACACCGACACCTTCCGCAAGCTCGGCATGGGCTCGGTGTACTGGCCCGGCCTGCGCACCGACGACACGTACTCGATCCAGAAGCTCGTCGGCGACGCGTCCCGCCCCTGGCTGGCCACCACCAACCAGTCCGGCGCCGACCGCCTCGCCTGGGCCTGGGGCCGCGGCAGGCCGATCGACGGCTGACCGCCACCGGGGCGGCTTCGGCCGCCCCAAAGGGGCGCTGGGGGTACCCCCGGCCGAAGGCTGGGGGAGGAACTGCGCGACCAGCCACGACGGCGCCGCGGACACATGACTGCGGCACTCCAGCGGAGCGGCTAGGGCTGCAGACGCAGCACATACGTCAGCCCCGGACCACGGGAGAGCCGCGTCTCACCGTTCACGGTGAACCCCGTCCGGGCGAGGACGGCCCGGGACGCCGCGTTGCGGAGGTCGGCGGCGGCCCGCAGGGTGGTCAGCCCGTAGGTGTCGACGGCGCGTCGGCACACCTGGCGTACGCCCCAGGTGGCGAGCCCCCGCCCGGTGGCCCGCTCCGCGATCCGGTACCCCAGGTCGGCGCCGCCGTCCGCGACGTCCACCAGGTTGACCCGCCCCAGCACCTCGCCCGCCGGGTCGACCAGCACGTGGAAGTAGCAGGTCCCGGCCTCCTGTTCGGCCAGCCGCGCCCGGTGCACCACGTCGAACCGGGCGAAGTAGTCGTCACCGCGGTCCGGGACGGCCGCCGCGAAATAGGCGCGGTTCTCCGACTCGAAGGCGAGCAGTGCCGCGGCGTGGTCGGCGCGGAGCAACTGGAGTTCTGGCATGGGAAGGACGGTAGGCAGTGCGGCCGTCCGCCCGCCAACGCATTAGTCCCGGCGCAGGTCCTTCACCCGGCGCAGCTTGCCGAGCGAGCGCTCCAGCGTCTCCGGCTCGACGACCGCGACCTCCACGGTGACGCCGACGCCGTCCTTGATGCCCTGGACGATCGTCCTCGTCGCGGCCGTACGGTCGTCGAGGGTGGCGTCGGGCCGCGCCTCGACCTGGACGGTCATGTGGTCCATCCGTCCCCGCCGGCTGATCTGGATCTGGAAGTGCGGGGCCACCCCCGGCGTCCGCAGCACGATCTCCTCCACCTGGCTGGGGAAGACGTTGACCCCCCGGAGGATGATCATGTCGTCGCACCGGCCGGTGATCTTCTCGATCCGGCGGAACCCGGGACGTGCCGTGCCGGGCAGCAGCCGGGTCAGGTCCCTGGTGCGGTAGCGGATGACGGGCAGCGCCTCCTTGGTCAGCGAGGTGAAGACCAGTTCGCCGCTCTCGCCCTCCGCCAGCGCCTCGTCGGTCAGCGGATCCACGACCTCCGGGTAGAAGTGGTCCTCCGAAACCTTTCAGTAGGACCGTCTTTCGCGCTAGCTTCGGCCCATGCCCATCGCACCCGAGTACCTGCACCTGGTGAGACCGGACCTCGC
>NZ_JBEZLP010000029.1:0-141162 GCF_040652195.1 Streptomyces sp. NPDC048278 | reverse complement strand
AGTACGTGCGGAAGGTGTCCGGGTTCCGGGCGCCGGCCGCGCACAACCGGGAGGTGTTCGAGCGGGCAGGGGGGCGCGGGGAACTGCGCGACCCGCCCCCACCGGCCCGCACCCAGGCGACGGCCTCGGGTGGCACCCCCGGTGAGCCCGTCCTAGCGTGGCCGCATGATCGAGCTGGTGGGCCTGACCAAGCGCTACGGCGACAAGACGGCGGTCGACGACCTCACGTTCACCGTCAGACCCGGCATCGTCACCGGGTTCCTCGGGCCCAACGGTGCCGGGAAGTCCACGACCATGCGGATGATCCTCGGGCTCGACCACCCCACGGCGGGCCGGGTGCGGATCGACGGCAAGCGGTACGAGCAGCTCAAGGACCCGCTGACGTACATCGGCGCGCTGCTCGACGCGAAGGCCGTGCACGGCGGGCGCAGCGCCTTCAACCACCTGCTCTGCCTCGCGCAGAGCAACGGGATCCCGCGGGCGCGGGTGGCCGAGGTCCTGGACACCGTCGGGCTGACGGCGGTGGCACGGAAGAAGGCCAAGGGGTTCTCGCTCGGCATGGGGCAACGGCTCGGGATCGCGGGGGCGCTGCTCGGCGATCCGCGGATCCTGATGTTCGACGAACCGGTCAACGGGCTCGACCCCGAGGGCATCCACTGGATCCGGACCCTGATGAAGACCCTGGCCGCGCAGGGCCGGACCGTGTTCGTCTCCTCGCACCTCATGAGCGAGATGGCGCTCACCGCCGAGCACCTGGTCGTCATCGGACAGGGGCGGCTGCTCGCCGACACCTCCATGGCGGACTTCATCCGGACGAACTCACGGTCGTACGTCCGGGTCCGCTCCCCGCAGCGCGAGCGGCTGCTCGACGTGCTGCACGCGGCCGGGATCACCGTGGTCGAGACCGGCACCGGCACTCTTGAGGTGGAGGGCGGGAAGGCCGAGCCGATCGGGGAACTGGCCGCGCAGAACGGGATCGTGCTGCACGAGCTGAGCATCCAGCAGGCCTCGCTGGAGGAGGCCTTCATGCAACTGACGGCGGAGTCCGTGGAGTACCACGCACACGCCGACTCGCCCCCGGTGCCACAGGCCTGGGGCTCCGGCTGGGACAAGGGAGCGTGACATGGCCGTCGTCACCCAGGTCGTACGGTCCGAGTGGACCAAGATCCGGTCCGTCGCCTCGACGGTGTGGACGCTGTCCCTGGCCGTGGTGGTCACCGTGGCCATCGGGACGCTGCTCTCCGCGCTGGCGAACAGCCAGTTCTCCAACATGCCGGCCCGCGAGCGGCTCTCCTTCGACCCGACGAACATCAGCTTCGCCGGGATGACCCTCGGGCAGCTGGCGATGATCGTGTTCGGGGTGCTCGTCGTCTCCAACGAGTACAGCACCGGGATGATCAGGGTCTCGCTGGCCGCCGTGCCGCAGCGGGCCACCTTCCTGTTCAGCAAGATCGCGGTGGCGGCCGGCCTGGTGCTGGTGGTCGGCATGGTGACCAGCTTCGCCGCCTTCTTCCTCGGGCAGGCCATGCTCGGCTCGCACCGGGCCCACCTCGGCGACCCCGGGGTGCTGCGCGCGGTCGTCGGCGGCGGGCTCTACATGACGCTCATCGCGATGTTCTCCATGGGCGTGGCCGCGATGCTGCGCTCGCCGATGCTGTCGCTGGGCATCCTGATGCCGTTCTTCTTCCTGGTCTCCAACATCCTCGGCAACGTCGACGCGACCAAGAAGATCGGCCGGTTCCTGCCGGACCAGGCGGGCAGCCACATCATGCAGGTGGTGCCGAGGGCCGGCGACGACGTCCCCTACGGCCCCTGGGGCGGGCTCGGGATCATGGGCCTGTGGGTGGTCGCCGCGCTGGCCGGCGGGTACGTCCTGCTGAAGCGGCGCGACGCCCAGTGACCGGCCCCGCGGGGCCGAGACTTTGCTTGCTCTTGGCCGGAACCGTCAGCTCCCCGATATCCTCCTAACCCTTACGGGGGGCGTCTGCCCCGCTGTCCTGATCCTTTCGATGGGTGCGGAGCATGATCGAGGCTGTCGGCCTGACCAAGCGCTACGGCGACAAGACCGCCGTCTACAACCTTTCCTTCCAGGTACGACCCGGAGCCGTCACCGGCTTCCTCGGGCCGAACGGCTCGGGCAAGTCGACGACCATGCGGATGATCCTGGGCCTGGACAACCCGACCGCCGGCTCGGTGACGATCGGCGGCTTCCCCTACCGCAAGCTCCCGAACGCCGCCCGCCAGGTCGGCGCGCTGCTCGACGCCAAGGCGGTGCACGGCGGCCGGTCCGCCCGCAACCACCTGCTGTCGCTGGCCCAGCTGTCCGCCATCCCGGCCCGCCGGGTCGACGAGGTACTCGGCGTCGTGGGCCTCCCGGACGTGGCCGGCAAGCGCTCCAAGGGCTTCTCGCTCGGCATGGGCCAGCGCCTCGGCATCGCCGCCGCGCTGCTCGGCGACCCCCAGGTGCTGCTCTTCGACGAGCCGGTCAACGGCCTCGACCCCGAGGGCATCCTCTGGGTGCGCAACCTGATGAAGTCCCTCGCCGCGGAGGGCCGCACGGTCTTCGTCTCGTCCCACCTGATGAGCGAGATGGCGCTGACCGCCGACCACCTCATCGTCATCGGCCGGGGCCAGCTGCTCTCCGACATGAGCGTGACCGACTTCATTTCGGCCAACTCCGCCGACTTCGCGCGCGTGCGCACCCCGGACACCGAGCCGCAGCTGCGCGAGAAGCTCAGCTCGGCGCTGACCGAGGCCGGCGGCCATGTGCTGCCCGAGCAGGACGGCGCGCTGCGGGTGACCGGCCTGCCGCTGCCCCGCATCTCCGACCTCGCGCACGAGGCGGACGTACGGCTGTGGGAGCTGTCCCCGCACCAGGCCTCGCTGGAGGAGGCGTACATGCGGATGACGCAGGGCGCCGTCGACTACCGGTCCTCCATCGACCAGAAGGCCGGCCTCCAGCAGCCCCTGCCGCCGGGCGCCCAGCCGCCGATGCCGGTGCCCGGGCAGGGCCAGCCGGGCTGGTACGCCCCGCCGCCGCCCCAGCAGGGCGGCCAGCCGTTCGCGGGACCCTACGGTGGCCCCGGAGCCCCCGTAGCCCCTGGGGCGCCTGGCGGACCCGGAGTGCCCGGCGGTGGGTACGGCGGCCCGCAGGGCCCGTACGGGCCGCCTCAGGTCGCTCCGAACCCCTACGCGCAGCCGATGTCCGCGCCGACGCCCGCCCCGGCGCCCGTGTCCGCGCCCGCGCCCGCCGCCGGGCCGGTGCAGCCGGTCCCGGCCCCCGCCCCGGCCGCCGCGCCCGCCGCCGCTCCCGCCGACCTGACCAAGCCCGAGGACGCCCGATGAGCACCCACCAGCCTCCGCTGCCGCAGGCCGCCCCGTCCGCCGCGTCCGCACCCCCGTGGCAGCAGGCGCCCGGCGGCGCGTACCCCGGTTACGTCTCGCCGATCCCGGTGGTACGCACCCACCTCGGGCACGCGATCGCCTCCGAGTGGACGAAGATCAGGTCGGTGCGCTCGACGATCTGGACGCTCGGCGTCTTCGTCCTGCTGGTGGTCGGCATCGGCCTGCTGGCCGGCGCGGTGGTCAGCGACTCCTCGTCGTCCGACGACCTGTCCAGCCAGAGCGCGCTCTCGCTCGGCTTCTTCGGACTGCTGCTCGGCAGCATGTGCATCATCACGCTCGGCGTGCTGACGACCGCCTCGGAGTACGGCACGGGCATGATCCGCACCACGACGGTGGCCTGTCCCTCCCGCGCGCGCGTGCTCGCGGCGAAGGCCATCGTCTTCTTCGCGGTCGCGTTCGTGTTCACCCTCGCGACCAGCGCGTTCGTGGCCATGACCCAGGTGTCGATGCTGGACGGCATCGCCCGGACGCCGACCGGCGGGGAATGGCTGAAGGGGACCGTCGGCGTCAGCCTCTACATCGCGCTGCTCGGACTGCTCTCGCTGATCATCGGCTCGATCATCCGGCACTCGGCGGGCGCCATCACCATCATGATCGGCGCGGTGCTCGCCCCGCTGGTGATCGCGCTGTTCATGTTCTCCCAGTCGCTGGAGAAGGTGCGCACCGCCCTGTTCGAGTACTCCATCCCGAACCAGTTGAGCATCTTCTACTCCAACTCCCTGAGCGACTCCGGCCCTTCGGGCTGGGACCCGCTGTGGATCATCCTGGGCGTGACGGCCGTCGCGTTCGCGGGCGCCTACGTCCTGCTGGAGAAGCGGGACGTCTGACGACGCTGGAGCTCCGGCTCTAGAACTTCGGCGCGTTACGGGACCGCTGCACCCGCGTGGTGCGGCGGTCCTTCGCGTTCCAGCAGGCCTTGTGCCAGTGCCGGCGCTCGTCCACGCCCGAGTGCTCGGGCCAGGCCACGACGTGCGGGACGCCGGAGGCGATCACCTGGTCGCAGCCCGGGCAGCGGTACGTCTTGCCGACCGCGCTGGCGCCGGCCACGTGCCTCACGCTCCACTCCTCGCCCTGCCAGTTCTCGGTGGACTGCCAGCCGCCGTAACGGTCCGCGCGGTCGTCCTCGGCGCTCCGGCCGGACGAGGCCGCTTCGTTCGGGCCCTTGGGTCGGTTGCGACGCGGGGACACGGGACACCTCTCGGGGCTATACAGGAAGCACGGGCTGTGTCCAGCCTACGACGCGCGCACGGGGGTACGCGTAGGGCACGAACCCGCACAAGTCCCCCTCCAGGGCGACCCATTCTCCAGACAATCCGCAAATCTCTCCGCCAGGCCGTGTCCTCGGCACGTGTCAGACGGTTATGCCCGGTGGGGGAGCTCCGGGTCGGAGCCAGGAAAGCAGGAAGAAACGATGCGCGTAGGTAGTTTTGTGCTGGCCGCCCAGTTCCCGGGCCAGGGGCAGGGGGAAGCCCTGCACCGGGCGGTGCGTACGGCGGAGGTGGCCGAGGAGGCCGGTCTGGACGCGGTCTGGCTGGCCGAGCACCACTTCGTGCCGTACGGCACCTGCCCGTCGGCGGTCACGCTGGCGGCTCTGCTGCTGGGCCGCACCCGGCGGCTGCGGGTCGGCACGGCGGTGAGCGTGCTGCCCACCGTCCACCCGGTCGCCCTCGGCGAGCAGGCCGCGCTGCTGCACGTGACGAGCGGCGGCCGGTTCACGCTGGGCGTGGGGCGGGGCGGGCCGTGGGTGGATCTGGAGGTCTTCGGATCGGGCCTGGAGGCGTACGAACAAGGCTTCCCGGAATCACTCGATCTGCTGATGCGCTGGCTGCGCGAACCGGCCGTGTCGGCCTCCGGGCCGCGCTTCTCGTTCCGTGAAGTCCCCGTCGTACCACGCCCGTCGGAGGCTCTGACGGAGGCGCCGGGGCCGGAGGTGGTGGTCGCGTGCACCTCCGCGGCGAGCATCCGGCTGGCCGCGGAGCAGGGGCTGCCGATGCTGCTCGGGATGCACGTCGGCGACGAGGAGAAGGCCGAGATGGTCGCGTTGTGGCGGCAGCACGCGCGGGCGGCCGGGCGGCCGGGCGACGAGATCTCCGCGGCGGCCCATGTGTCGGCCGGCGTCTGCCAGATCGCGGACAGCCGCACCGACGCGGCGGAGACCCTGACCAAGGCGATGCCGGGCTGGCTGAAACAGGGGCTGGAGGCGCATGTGACGGTGGACGGCCGGTTCCGCTCCATGCGGGACCCGCTCGCGTACACCGAACTGCTCTGCGGACTCCACCCGGTGGGTACCCCGCGGCTGTGCGCCGACCGGCTCGCGGCGACCTCCGAGCGGACCGGCATCTCCCGTTTCGCCCTGCTGACCGAGGGCTCGGGGGATCTGGCGGCCACGGAGGAGAACGTACGACGGCTGGGTGCCGAGGTGCTGCCGCACCTCCGGTGACCTGGTCGCCGCGGGGAGCTTGCCGCCCCAGTGACTGATGCACCTCCCGCGTGTGGAGCGGCAAGCAAGCGGCTCACTGCGTCAGCAGTAGCTGAGCACGGCGTCAGCAGTCCCGCAGTTCCGGGGACTGGTTCAGCAGTTGGTTGCGCACTGAGGTGAAGCGGGCCAGCGTCTCGTCGACCGAGGCGTCCAGCGGGAACACCGCCACACGGTGGCAGTTCTGGAAGGCCAGCCGCACACCGAAGTGCCGCTGCAGGGCGCCGCGTATGGCGTCACTCGCGAGCGCACGCAGCAGCTGGCCGCGTGCCTGCTCGTCCGGCGGGGGCGTCTGGTTGTCGGCGAACTCTCCGCCGTCCACCTTCAGCTGGGCCACCAGGGAGCTGATCATCTCCCACGCGTAGGGCAGGGAGGTCCGGACGCAGTCGACGAAATCTGCTTCGTCGACCTCGCCTCGCTCGGCCTGTTCGAGTAGGGCCGGTGAGACGTCGAGCGACATGGGTACTCCTCTCGCACCCCCGAACAGCAGGGGTTGGCGGACAGGTAAGGGAGTTCGCGATACCGAACACGCTGAGTACACACTTCGCGACCTCCCGTTTACTACGGTAGGCAACGCGCGGGGCCCCCACCAGGAGATTGCGTATATGCGACGGTCCCTTTAGGCACACAATCGGCCAGGTTTGAACAGGCGTGTGCAGGCGACCCTCCAGGACCGGTCGCGGACCCTGTCCGACGGCCGCGCGGATGGCGCGCGGCTGCGGCTCGGATGGCGCGCGGCTGCCGCTCGGATCCGGGCGAATCGCGTGGAGGGCGGCGCGTCGAGTAGCGTTGCCGACCATGCGTCTCGTCATCGCCCGGTGCTCCGTCGACTACGCCGGCCGGCTCACCGCCCACCTTCCCTCCGCCCCCCGCCTGATCCTCGTCAAGGCGGACGGCAGTGTCTCGATCCACGCGGACGACCGGGCCTACAAGCCCCTCAACTGGATGTCGCCGCCGTGCACGCTCAAGGAGGGGACGGGTGACGAGGAGGGCGTCTGGACCGTCATCAACAAGGCGGGCGAGAAGCTCATCATCACGATGGAGGAGGTCCTGCACGACTCCTCGCACGAGCTGGGCGTCGACCCGGGCCTGATCAAGGACGGCGTGGAAGCGCACCTGCAGGAGCTGCTGGCCGACCGGATCGAGACGCTCGGCGACGGCTACACGCTCATCCGGCGCGAGTACATGACGGCGATCGGCCCGGTGGACATCCTCTGCCGCGACGCCGAGGGCCAGACCGTGGCGATCGAGATCAAGCGCCGCGGCGAGATCGACGGCGTCGAACAGCTCACCCGCTACCTGGAACTCCTCAACCGCGACCCCCATCTCGCCCCCGTCCGGGGCATCTTCGCGGCCCAGGAGATCAAGCCCCAGGCAAAGGTCCTCGCCACCGACCGCGGCATCGGCTGCACCATCCTCGACTACAACGCCCTCCGCGGCATCGAGGACGACAAGCTGCGCCTGTTCTGACCAGCCGACCCAACCGGGCCGGACCGGGCCGAAGGCCCTGAACCAGCCGAGCGGAAGGCCTTGGACCAGCCGGGCCGGGCGGAAGGCCCTGAACAGGGCGACCGGACATGCCGGTTCCTCGGAGGCCCGACACGTCGCGCCATCCGCCGCCACCCCGCCCCGCCGCCACCCCATCCCCGCCGCGACGGCGCTCAGCCCCTACGACGCGGACCGGCGGTGCCGAGCCCGGCTCAGGCCGGCCCGGCACCGCCGGTCACCTCCGTAGGGGCTGAGCACTATCGCGGCGGGGATGGGTGTGGGCGTCCCACGCGTGTAGCACGAGACGCCCGGAGCCCAGGACCGCCGGAGCCCAGGACCTCAGGGGACTCAGGGGGCTCGGCGAGGGCTCCGGATTTCCTCGGCACCGGGCCCCTCCGCTCAGACCCCCCTCGGTCCCTCGGCTTAGATCAGTGTGCCGGTCGTTGTTCCCGTGCTGCCGCTCTCCGATGCACTGGATGTCGTGAACGACGGGGAGTCGGACACCTGGCCGCTCGCGGTGTCGGTCGTGGACGGGGTGTCGGACGGCACCGGAGAACTCGAGTCCGACGGGGGCACCGACGTAGGCGGCGGGCTGGACTTCGTCGGAGTCGAGGACGGCGAATGCGACGTGGACTTCGACGGCGTCGGTGAAGTGGACGGCGAGTGGGTCGTACCGCCGGATGACGAGCCCTTCGTCCCCGTGGCCGAAGCCGAAGGCGTCTCTGTGTCGGACGGGGGTGTCGGGTCGTCCGATGTGCCGAGGGTGCCGTCGGGGCCCGGGTCCGTCGGCTTGGTGGTGGCCGTGCCGGTGTCGCCCGTGCCGGAGGTCTCGCCGGGGTCGGCGCCCAGGCCGCCGTCGCTCGTGTCCTCGCTCGCCGAGGGGTTGACGCTCACGTTGTTGGACGGGTTGTCGGCGTTGTTGTTGGAGGTCATGCCGAGGGTGACCACGGTGCCGAGGACGGCCGTCAGGAGTACGCCCGCACCCACCGCCACCAGGTTGCGGCGGGCCATGCGGACCAGTCCGCCCCCGCCGCCCTGGGACGGCGCCTGCTGCCCCGGGACCCTGTGGGTCACCACCGTGTCCGAGACCGGCGAGTGGACCGTGGGGAAGGGCGTGGTCATCCCGCCGGCCGGGGATATGGACTCCTCGTGGCGGGCGTCGGAAATCTCGTCGCCCGCCATCGCGGCGACGGCCGGGATGACCTCGCCCGAGAGGTCGGCCACCAGGGCGAGGGCCCGTCGGCCGGCCGTCGTACCCCGCTTGTCGGACAGCGCCCCGCGCAGCCCGATCGAGGCCTCCAGCTCGGCCCGTGCCCGGTCCAGCCAGCCGCCGCAGAGCGCGAACACGCCGAGTTCGTGGTGGAAGTAGGCCTGCTCGCCGACCTCACCGGCGAGCCGGGAGGCCTCGGCGCCGGCCCGCAGCGCGCGTTCCCACGCGCTCCAGTGCAGCCCCGCCGCGAACGCGGGCGCGGCCGTGCGGGCCAGTCGTACCGGCGTGCTCTCCTCGTCCTCCGCCGGCGGCACCGTCTCGGGGACGACCACCGTCAGGGCGGCGAGGATCGCGTCGGACTCGGCGCAGACCCGCTCCGGGGTGACCGAGGGGTGCCCGGCCCACCAGCCGTAGTGCTGGGCGGCGGTGAGGGCCTGGGCCGCCGCGTCGTCGGCGTATCCGGCGGCCTCCAGCTGCTGCAGGACGCTCACGGCGAGCCGGTAGCGGGAGCCCACCGGGGAGACCAGTCCGCAGCCCGCCAGTTCGCCGAGGGCGGCGTCCGCGTGGGTGTCGCCCACGAGGGCCGGCAGATGCGCCTGGTGCGGCACCTCGCCGCCGAGGGCGACCGCGAAGCGCAGGGTGGCCCGGGCGGAGGCGCTGAGCCGGGAGGCGAGCAGCGGGGCGGGCGCGGCGGCCTCGCCGAGGGACGGGAGCGGGATCTCGTCGCTCGCCCGGTCGTCGAGGGCCGCCTCGACCGGCAGGTCGGAGATCTCCGGCAGGTCGGGCATGCCGGAGGCGAAGACGCCGAACTCGTCCACGGCGCCCGCGCTGGCCCGCAGCTGGTCCCGCTGGCGCAGCAGCGCACCGGCCTGGACGAACCGCAGCGGCAGGCCCTCGGACTCGAACCAGAGGTCGCCGGCCCAGTTGGCCTCCTCCTCGGTGAGCACCCGGCCGACCGTGCGCTCCAGGATGTCGACGCCGCCGGCCCGGTCCAGGCCGTCGAGGAAGACCTCCTCGACGGCGGAATCGGCGGAGGGCGCCGGCACGTCCGGGGTGGCGCCGATCAGGAAGGCGCACTCGGGGGTGGCGTCGATCAGCTCGTCGAGCGCGGCGCCGCCGAACTCGACGTCGTCGAGGACGACGACCGCGCCGATCTCCCGGACCAGTTCGAGGAGCTCCTCGGGGCCCGGGCGGTACGCGGGCGCCTTGTAGACGGCGTGGAAGAGGTCGTGGAGCAGGTCCTCGTGCGTGCGGTGGAAGCCGTTGAGGCGGACCACGCCGTCGGGGGCGAGGTCGGAGCAGTCGTCGGCGACCAGGTCGAGGAGCGCGGTGCGGCCGGCGCCCGAGGGGCCGGTGAGGCGCACCGAGCGGCCCCGGGCGAGGAGCCGGACGAGCCGCTCGCGGTCGTCCTGGCGTTCCAGGAGCGGCAGCTCGGGCCGGGCGGGGCCGGGCGGCACCGGCGGCCGGGCGGCGCGCTCGTACTCGGCGCGCTCGGCGACGGTGCGCTTCTCCGGCCGGGTGGGGCGTTCGGTCGGCGGGCAGGGTTCTATCTCGCTGCCGTCGACGGGATTGACGGTCAGCAGGAAGTCGCCGGCGACCAGCCGCGTGGTGCGGGCCGTCGCCGGCGTGCTCTGACCGAAGTCGGTGGTGAGGGATTCCCTGGGCGGGCGCTGGCGCGGCGTGCTGCCGTCGCCGTCCTGGCCGTACCCCTCGGGTCCCGGGTTGATCGGGTCCATAGGTTCCTAGCCCCCCAAAAGCGTCGTGTGCCGTGAAAACCGGCCCCTCCCGGCCTGTTGCACACCGCGCTGTCGCTTCTGGTCCGGGCCCGCGCTCGAAGGGTGGCAAGGGCGGCGGGCGACCGAACCTTAAACCTTCGCACAGTATCTACGACAGTCCGGGGTACCGCGCCGTCCGAGACATCACGGTCTCGTGAGGATTGCGTCTGACGTGCGCATGCGCACCGTCCGACCGGGTCACCCCCGTCGCCCGGTTCACACCGGATCGTTGCGCCCCGACAGTTCGCCGCCGCACAGCCGGTCACCGCGGCAAAGCCCGACGGCGGCCACCGCGGCAGAGCCCGACGCCGGTCACCACAACGCAGCCGGCGGCCGGTCCCGGTGTCAGACCCGGGGCAGTGACTCCACCCCGATACCCCCCTCGATCGCCAGGATCCGGTGCAGCCTGGTGGCCACCAGCAGGCGCTGCATCTGCGGCGGTACGCCGCGCAGCACCAGACGGCGGCCACAGCGGCCGGCCCGCCGGTGGGCCCCCATGATCACCCCGAGTCCGGTGGCGTCCCAGGAGTCCAGCTCGGACAGGTCCAGCACCAGGTCGCCGACTCCGTCGTCGACGGCCGAGTGCAGGACCGTACGGGCGTCCGCCGCGCTGCGGACGTCGAGGCGGCCCCCGACGACCAGCTCGGCGTGGTCGCCCCTGATGTACATATGCGCTCCCCGAGAGTGCGTGTCCTACTCCGTGAAAGTGTTGTCCGGTATTGCAACGTCTGACTGCGTTCGCCGGTCAGAGGTTGCCATCTGTAAGCGAACCGATACCGAATTCACCCCAGAGGGTGAAACCTCTGCGGTTTGTGCGTTTTGACAGGCGATCAGAGGGTCTACGTACTGATGTTTCAGTACGTGTAGAAGCCCTGCCCGCTCTTGCGGCCGATGTCACCGGCGTCAACCATCCGGCGCATCAGCTCCGGCGGGGCGAACTTCTCGTCCTGCGACTCGGTGTAGATGTTGCCGGTGGCGTGCAGCAGGATGTCGACGCCGGTGAGGTCGGCCGTGGCCAGCGGGCCCATGGCGTGACCGAAGCCCAGCTTGCAGGCGAGGTCGATGTCCTCGGCGGTGGCGACGCCCGACTCGTACAGCTTGGTGGCCTCGACGACGAGCGCCGAGATCAGCCGGGTCGTCACGAAGCCGGCGACGTCCCGGTTGACGACGATGCAGGTCTTGCCGGTGGACTCGGCGAACTCCCGCGCGGTGGCGAGGGTTTCGTCGCTGGTCTTGTAGCCGCGGACCAGCTCGACGAGCTGCATCATCGGCACCGGCGAGAAGAAGTGGACGCCTACGACCCGTTCCGGGTGCTCGGTGGCTGCCGCGATCTTGGTGATCGGGATCGCGGAGGTGTTGGAGGCGAGCACGGCGTCCGGGCGCACGATCTTGTCGAGCGCGCGGAAGATCTCGTGCTTGACCTCCAGCTTCTCGAAGACGGCCTCGACCACGATGTCCGCGTCGGCGACCGCGTCCAGGTCGGTGGTCGTGGTGATGCGGGCCAGGGCGGCGTCGGCGTCGTGCGCCTCCAGCTTCCTCTTGCTCACGAACTTGCCGTACGAGGCCTGGATCCCGCCCACGGCACGGTCCAGTGCCTCGTCGGTGACGTCACGCAGGACCACGTCCCAGCCGGCCTGCGCGGCGACCTGGGCGATGCCGGACCCCATCAGGCCGGCCCCGATGACGGCAAGCTTCCGTGCCACTCCGCTCCCCTTACACGCTGTTGAGGTATGCCTCTTGGGCGGGACCCTAGCGCTCGTCGGGGGCCGGGCAACCCGGTAAGTAATGCGTGTCACGGTCTCAGGACGTGAGACAACCGTCACGTCCCGTCAGGCGGCCCCGGCGGCACCGCCCGTTTCCGGCCGGGTACGGCACGCTCCGCCCCCGCCCGGAACACCCTTACGCTGGCCGCATGGTCAATCTGACGCGCATCTACACCAGGACCGGCGACCAGGGCACCACCGCCCTCGGCGACATGAGCCGGGTCGCCAAGACCGATCTGCGGATCTCGGCGTACGCCGACGCCAACGAGGCGAACGCGGTGATCGGGACGGCGATCGCGCTGGGCGGGCTGGAGGCGGAGGTCGTCGCGGTGCTCACCCGGGTACAGAACGACCTCTTCGACGTCGGCGCGGACCTGTCGACCCCCGTCGTGGAGAACCCCGAGTTCCCGCCGCTGCGGGTCGAGCAGTTCTACGTCGACAAGCTGGAGGCGGACTGCGACCGCTTCAACGAGCGGCTGGAGAAGCTCCGCTCCTTCATCCTCCCGGGCGGCACCCCGGGCGCGGCCCTGCTCCACCAGGCCTGCACGGTCGTCCGGCGGGCCGAGCGGTCGACGTGGGCCGCCCTCGAAGTCCACGGAGAGGTGATGAACCCGCTGACCGCGACCTACCTCAACCGGCTCTCGGACCTGCTGTTCATCCTGGCCCGTACGGCCAACAAGGACGTCGGGGACGTGCTCTGGGTCCCCGGCGGGGAGCGCTGACCCGGGCCCCCTCTCGGGCCGCACGACGTAGGTCAGCCGGTCGCCGGCGGAGGCCGGAACCGTGCGGCCGGGCGCAAGCGGCGGTGCCGGCGCGGGAGTTGGGAATCCCCGGGCCCGTATACAAGGGTGGTCCAGACCTATTGACCGGTGGTCCAGACCTTTCTATTCTCGCGGCACCATGGGCATGAAGGCTCAGTCATGCCCACGTCACCCCCGATCGAGAGGGAGGCGCAGCATGCGCTTCAGACACAGAGTCGCGGCAGGGCTCGCGACGCTGGTGCTCCCCCTGGCCGGTCTGGTGGGCCTCGCGGGCCCCGCCCAGGCCGCGACGTCCGCCACCGCGACCTACACCAAGACCCAGGACTGGGGTACCGGCTTCGGCGCCCAGTGGACCGTCAAGAACACCGGCACCACCGCCATCAGTTCGTGGACCGTCGAGTGGGACTACCCCTCCGGCACCTCGGTCACCTCCGCGTGGGACGCGGACGTCACCTCCTCCGGCACCCACTGGACCGCCAAGAACAAGTCCTACAACGGCTCCATCGCCCCCGGCGCCTCCGTCTCCTTCGGCTTCAACGGCGCCGGTTCGGGATCGCCGAGCAACTGTCTGCTCAACGGGGCGAGTTGTGACGGCGGAACCACCACCCCGGGCGACTCGGCGCCCTCCGCGCCCGGCACCCCGACCGCGTCGGGCATCACCGACACCTCGGTGAAGCTGAGCTGGTCCGCCGCCACCGACGACAACGGCGTCAAGAACTACGACGTCCTGCGCGACGGCAAGGTGGTCTCCACGGTGACCACCACCTCGTACACCGACTCGGGTCTCACGGCCGGTACCGACTACTCGTACACGGTCCAGGCCCGCGACACCGCGAACCAGACCGGACCGGTCAGCGGCGCGGTCGCCGTCCACACCACCGGCGGTACGACCACTCCCCCGACCACCGGTTCCAAGGTCAAGCTCGGCTACTTCACCGAGTGGGGCATCTACGGCCGCAACTACCAGGTCAAGAACCTGGTGACGTCCGGCTCCGCGGCGAAGATCACGCACATCAACTACGCCTTCGGCAACGTGACGAACGGCCAGTGCGCGATCGGCGACGCCTACGCCGACTACCAGAAGACGTTCACCTCCGACCAGTCGGTCAGCGGCGTCGCCGACACCTGGGACCAGCCGCTGGCCGGCAACTTCAACCAGCTGCGCGAGCTGAAGGCCAAGTACCCGAACATCAAGATCCTGTGGTCCTTCGGCGGCTGGACCTGGTCCGGCGGCTTCGCGCAGGCGGCGGCCAACCCGACCGCGTTCGCGAACTCCTGCTACAACCTGGTCGAGGACCCGCGCTGGGCCGACGTCTTCGACGGCATCGACATCGACTGGGAGTACCCGAACGCCTGCGGGCTGAGCTGCGACACCAGCGGCTCGGCGGCCTTCAAGAACCTGATGTCCGCGCTGCGCGCCAAGTTCGGCTCGAACAACCTGGTCACCGCGGCCACCACGGCCGACGGCTCGGCCGGCGGCAAGATCGACGCCACCGACTACGCGGGTGCCTCCCAGTACGTCGACTGGTACAACGTGATGTCGTACGACTTCTTCGGCGCCTGGGCCACCACCGGCCCGACCGCCCCGCACTCCCCGCTCACCTCGTACAGCGGCATCCCGACGGCCGGCTTCGACACGGCCGACGCGATGGCCAAGTTCAAGGCGCAGGGCGTGCCGGCGAGCAAGCTGCTGATCGGCATCGGCTTCTACGGCAGAGGCTGGACCGGTGTCACCCAGGACGCGCCGGGCGGCACGGCCACGGGCGCGGCGACCGGGACCTACGAGGCGGGCATCGAGGACTACAAGGTCCTCAAGACGTCCTGCCCGGTCACCGGCACCGTCGCGGGCACGGCGTACGCGCACTGCGGCACCAACTGGTGGTCCTACGACACCCCGTCGACGATCGCCGGGAAGATGAGCTGGGCCAAGACCCAGGGTCTCGGCGGCGCCTTCTTCTGGGAGTTCAGCGGCGACACCGGCAACGGCGAGCTGGTGAGCGCCATCAGCTCCGGACTGTCGTAAAAGGCACCACTAGGCGACGTTGACGCGCTGACCGGGCGGGGCTGCTTCCAGCCACGCGAGGAAACCGGTCAGCGCGTCTTCGCTCATCGCGAGTTCGAGGCGGGTGCCGCGGTGGGTGCAGGCGAGGATGACGGCGTCGGAGAGCAGGGCCAGTTCCTCCTCGCCCTCGGGCAGCCGGCGGCCGGCCACCTCGATCCGGTCGCGTTCCAGGACCCGGCGGGGGCGGTACGCGTAGGAGAAGACGCGGTACCACTCGACGCTGTCGCCGTTGTAGCGGGCGACGCCGTAGCTCCAGCCCTTGCCGCTGGTGTCCGTCTTCTCGGGGACGTCCCAGCGCAGGGAACAGTCGAAGGTGCCGCCGGAGCGCTGGATCAGTCTGCGGCGCAGACCGAACAGGAAGAGTCCCACCACCACCAGCACGACCACGATTCCGGCCACAGTCAGAGCGAGGACCATCGGCACCGACCTCCCCGTCTCCTAGGTAATGGAACGTAAAAAGACCCAGATCTACCTCAGCCGCGGCTGGGTCCGGAATGGCTCCGGTCCCAGCCGCGGCTGAGTTGCGTCAACGCATACGTGCAGTCTGTCAGCGTCCGGTCGCCGCCCGCAGACGGACGTCGGCGCGTCGCTCGGCGGTGGCGTCGCCCGCCGCCTTCGCGCGCTCCAGCTCACGCTCCTCGCGCTGGACGTCGATCTCGTCCGACAGCTCGGCGGTCTCGGCCAGCAGCGAGAGTTTGTTGTCCGCGAACGAGATGAAACCGCCGTGCACCGCGGCGACGACCGTTCCACCATCACTCGTACGGATGGTCACCGGGCCCGACTCCAGCACACCGAGCAGCGGCTGGTGACCGGGCATGACGCCGATGTCGCCGGACGTGGTGCGCGCGACGACCAGGGTGGCCTCGCCGGACCAGACCTGGCGGTCCGCGGCGACGAGCTCGACGTGCAGCTCAGCAGCCAAGGGTGGCTCCTCGGGTCACCACCCGGCAGGGGTGCCGGGTGTTGGGGTCAATTCTAGTAGGCGTGCGTGAGGGGGCGGGACGCGCCCGCCCCCTCACACGAAGAACACAAGGAGTTCCGGGGAACTCAGGGTGTTCAGGAGACGCCCAGCTCCTTGGCGTTGGCCTTCAGGTCCTCGATGCCACCGCACAGGAAGAACGCCTGCTCCGGGAAGTGGTCGTACTCACCGTCGATGATCGCGTTGAAGGCGGCGATCGACTCGTCCAGCGGGACGTCCGACCCGTCGACGCCGGTGAACTGCTTGGCGACGTGGGTGTTCTGGGACAGGAAGCGCTCCACGCGACGGGCACGGTGGACGGTGAGCTTGTCCTCCTCGCCCAGCTCGTCGATACCGAGGATCGCGATGATGTCCTGGAGGTCCTTGTACTTCTGGAGGACCGTCTTCACACGCATGGCGGTGTTGTAGTGGTCCGCCGCGATGTAGCGCGGGTCCAGGATCCGGGACGTGGAGTCCAGCGGGTCCACGGCCGGGTAGATGCCCTTCTCCGAGATCGGACGGGACAGCACCGTCGTCGCGTCGAGGTGGGCGAAGGTGGTGGCCGGGGCCGGGTCGGTCAGGTCGTCCGCGGGGACGTAGATCGCCTGCATCGAGGTGATCGAGTGACCACGGGTCGAGGTGATGCGCTCCTGGAGGAGACCCATCTCGTCGGCCAGGTTCGGCTGGTAGCCCACCGCGGAGGGCATGCGGCCGAGCAGGGTCGAGACCTCGGAACCGGCCTGCGTGAAGCGGAAGATGTTGTCGATGAAGAACAGCACGTCCTGCTTCTGGACGTCACGGAAGTACTCGGCCATGGTGAGGCCGGCCAGCGCGACGCGCAGACGGGTGCCCGGGGGCTCGTCCATCTGGCCGAAGACCAGGGCGGTCTTGTCGATGACGCCCGAGTCGGCCATTTCCTCGATGAGGTCGTTGCCCTCACGGGTGCGCTCGCCGACGCCGGCGAACACGGAGACACCGTCGTGGTTGTTGGCGACGCGGTAGATCATCTCCTGGATGAGCACCGTCTTGCCGACGCCGGCACCGCCGAACAGACCGATCTTTCCACCCTTGACGTACGGGGTGAGGAGGTCGATGACCTTGACGCCGGTCTCGAACATCTCGGTCTTCGACTCGAGCTCGTCGAAGTTCGGGGCCTTGCGGTGGATGGACCAGCGCTCGCCCGTGTACTGCTCGTCGACGTTCAGCACCTCACCGAGGGTGTTGAACACCTTGCCCTTGGTGAAGTCGCCGACCGGGACGGTGATGCCGTCGCCGGTGTCGGTGACCGGGGCCTGGCGGACCAGACCGTCGGTGGGCTGCATGGAGATGGTGCGGACCAGGCCGTCACCCAGGTGCTGGGCGACCTCCAGGGTCAGCGTCTTCTTCTCGCCGGCGTTGGCCGGGTCGGCCACCTCGACGTGAAGGGCGTTGTAGATGTCGGGCATCGCGTCGACGGGGAACTCCACGTCGACGACCGGGCCGATGACCCGGGCGACGCGGCCCGTGGCCGTCGCGGTCTCAACAGTGGTGGTCATTATCGGTCACTCCCCGCGGTCGCGTCGGCCAGGGCGCTGGCGCCACCGACGATCTCGCTGATTTCCTGGGTGATTTCGGCCTGGCGGGCCGCGTTGGCAAGACGGGAGAGCGTGTTGATCAGCTCGCCCGCGTTGTCGGTGGCCGACTTCATCGCGCGCCGCGTGGCGGCGTGCTTCGAAGCCGCCGACTGGAGCAGCGCGTTGTAGATGCGGCTCTCCACGTAGCGCGGCAGCAGGGCGTCGAGGACGTCCTCCGCCGAGGGCTCGAAGTCGTACAGCGGGAGGATCTCGTCGCCCTTGGCGGCGCCCGCCTCCGTGCCCGCGGCGGCAGCCGCTGATGTCACTGTGTCGAGGCTCAGCGGCAGCAGCCGGTCGCCGAGCGCCGTCTGCGTCATCATCGACACGAACTCGGTGTAGACGATGTGGAGTTCGTCCACCCCGCCGTCCGCCGTCTCCGTCTCGATGGCCTCGATCAGGGGCGCCGCGACCTTCTTGGCGTCCGCGTACGAGGGCTCGTCGGTGAAGCCCGACCACGAATCCGCGACCTTGCGCTCGCGGAAGTTGTAGTGGGACAGACCGCGGCGGCCGACGATGTAGGTGTCGACCTCCTTGCCCTCCGCCTCAAGGCGCGCCGTCAGCTGCTCGGCGGCCTTGATGGCGTTGGAGTTGAAGGCACCGGCGAGACCGCGGTCGCTCGTGAGGAGCAGCACCGCGGAACGCGTCGGCGTCTCCGCCTCGGTGGTCAGCGGGTGCTTGGTGTTCGAGCCGGTACCGACCGCCGTGACCGCGCGGGTGAGCTCGGTCGCGTACGGCGCGGAGGCCCGCACCTTGCGCTGCGCCTTGACCACACGCGAGGCGGCGATCATCTCCATCGCCTTGGTGATCTTCTTGGTCGCGGTGACGGATCGGATGCGACGCTTGTAGACCCGGAGCTGGGCTCCCATGAGTCAGGTCCCTTCCTTACGTCACTTGGCCGCGGCCGGGGCGTCCTCGCCGAGAAGCTTGCCGTCCGAGGTCTCGAACTGCTTCTTGAAGTCGGCGATCGCGTCGGCAACAGCGGTGAGGGTGTCGTCCGACATCTTGCCGCCCTCCTTGATGGAGGTCATGAGGCCCTGCTCCTTGCGGTGCAGGTACTCCAGGAGCTCCTTCTCGAAGCGGCGGATGTCGGAGACCGGGACGTCGTCCATCTTGCCGGTGGTGCCGGCCCACACGGAGACGACCTGGTCCTCGGTGGACATCGGCTGGTACTGAGCCTGCTTGAGCAGCTCGACCAGTCGGGAACCACGCTCCAGCTGCGACTTCGACGCGGCGTCCAGGTCGGAACCGAAGGCGGCGAACGCCTCCAGCTCGCGGTACTGGGCGAGGTCCAGACGCAGACGGCCGGAGACCTGCTTCATCGCCTTGTGCTGCGCGGAACCACCGACTCGGGAGACGGAGATACCGACGTTCAGCGCGGGGCGCTGACCGGCGTTGAACAGGTCCGACTCCAGGAAGCACTGGCCGTCGGTGATGGAGATGACGTTGGTCGGGATGAACGCCGAGACGTCGTTGGCCTTGGTCTCGACGATCGGCAGACCGGTCATCGAGCCGGCACCCATGTCGTCGGAGAGCTTGGCGCAGCGCTCCAGGAGACGGGAGTGCAGGTAGAAGACGTCACCCGGGTAGGCCTCGCGGCCCGGCGGGCGGCGCAGCAGCAGGGAGACGGCGCGGTAGGCGTCGGCCTGCTTCGACAGGTCGTCGAAGATGATGAGGACGTGCTTGCCGTCGTACATCCAGTGCTGGCCGATGGCCGAACCGGTGTACGGCGCCAGGTACTTGAAGCCGGCCGGGTCGGACGCCGGGGCGGCGACGATGGTCGTGTACTCCAGCGCGCCGGCCTCTTCCAGGGCGCCACGCACGGAGGCGATGGTCGAGCCCTTCTGGCCGATGGCGACGTAGACGCAGCGGACCTGCTTCTTCGGGTCGCCCGAGCGCCAGTTGTCGCGCTGGTTGATGATCGTGTCGACGGCCAGGGCGGTCTTGCCGGTCTGGCGGTCGCCGATGATCAGCTGACGCTGGCCGCGGCCGACCGGGGTCATGGCGTCGACGGCCTTGTAGCCGGTCTCCATCGGCTCGTGCACCGACTTGCGCTGCATGACCGTGGGGGCCTGCAGCTCCAGGGCGCGGCGACCGGAAGTCTCGATCTCGCCGAGGCCGTCGATCGGGTTGCCGAGCGGGTCGACGACGCGGCCGAGGTAGCCCTCGCCGACCGCGACGGAGAGGACCTCACCGGTGCGCTGCACCGGCTGACCCTCCTCGATGCCGCTGAACTCACCGAGGACGATGGCGCCGATCTCGCGCTCTTCCAGGTTCAGCGCGAGGCCGAGGGTGCCGTCCTCGAACTTCAGCAGTTCGTTGGCCATGGCCGAGGGAAGACCCTCGACCTTCGCGATGCCGTCGCCGGCAAGGGTGACCGTACCGACCTCCTCGCGCGAGGCCGCGTCCGGCTTGTACGACTGGACGAAGTTCTCCAGCGCGTCCCGGATCTCCTCCGGCCGGATCGTGAGCTCCGCCATCTGGGTTCCCTGCTCTCCTTGTTGGGCCCGAAGTTTCACTTGGGGGGTCTGGGGGCGACCCCCAGGATTCTTCTGCACACCGGCCCAACCAGGGCCGTAAGTACGTACTGACTCTTGAGTTGGTACTAGCTCGCCATGCGGCGGGCCGCGTCCTCGAGCCGGTCCGCGATGGAACCGTTGATGACCTCGTCACCCACCTGCACCCGGATCCCGCCGACGACCGCGGGGTCGACGTCGAGGTTGAGGTGCATCGTGCGGCCGTAGAGCTTCGCGAGGGCGGCGCCCAGGCGCTGCTTCTGCGGCTCGCTCAGCGGCACCGCCGAGGTGACGACGGCGACGACGCGGCTGCGGCGCTCCGCGGCGAGCTTGGACAGGGCCTCCAGGCCCGCTTCCAGGCTACGTCCCCGCGGCGCGGTCACCAGGCGCGTGACCAGCCGCTCGGTGACCGGCTTGGCGCGACCGCCGAGCAGGCGGTGCAGCAGCTCCACCTTGGCGGCGGAGGTGGCCTTGCGGTCGGTGAGCGCGGCGCGCAGTCCGGTGCTGGAGGAGACGATCCGGCCGAACCGGAACAGCTCGTCCTCCACGTCGTCCAGCGTGTCCGAGTTCTGCGCGGCGGTGAGGTCGGCGACGTCCGCCAGCTCCTCCAGCGCGTCCACCAGGTCGCGGGGCTGCGACCAGCGGGACCGGACCAGGCCGGCCACCACGTCGGCGGTGGTCTCGGTGACCTGGCCGCCGATCAGGCGCCGGACCAGCTCGGCCTTCGCCTCGCCGGACTGCGCCGGGTCGGTGAGGACCCGGCGCAGGCCGCCCTCGCGGTCGAGCAGCGCGGTGACGGCCGCCAGCTCGTCGGCGAGCCGCGTCGCGTCCACGGACGTCGAGTCCGTCAGCGCGTCGAGACGCTCACGTGCGGCTGCCAGGGCCTCGCGGCTCGCTCCGTTCATCGAGCGGCCTCGGCCTTCTCCTCGAGCTCGTCGAGGAAGCGGTCGATCACGCGGCTCTGCCGGGCGTGGTCCTCCAGGGACTCACCGACGAGCTTGCCGGCCAGGTCGGTGGCCAGGTGGCCGACGTCCTGACGGAGCGCCTGCGCGGCGGACTTGCGGTCGGCGTCGATCTGCGCGTGACCGGCGGCGACGATCTCCTCACGCTGCCGCTGGCCCTCGGCGCGCATCTCGGCGATGAGCGCGGCGCCCTGCTCCTGAGCCTCCTGGCGCAGGCGCGCGGCCTCGTGCCGGGCCTCGGCCAGCTGCGCCTTGTACTGCTCAAGGACGCTCTGGGCCTCGGTCTGCGCGGCCTCGGCCTTCTCGATACCGCCCTCGATCGCCTCGCGGCGCTGCTCCAGAACCTTGTTGATGTTCGGAAGGAGCTTCTTGGCGAGGAAGCCGAAGACGATGACGAAGGCGATGAGGCCGATGACGAGCTCTGGGATCGGCGGGATGAGGGGGTTTTCGGCCTCCTCCGCCGCCAGCTGAACCAGGGGGCTCATATCAGTGCCTTTCGTCTAATGGTGCGCGACGGTCGGGTCAGGAGGCCGGGTAGACGAACGGCATGACCAGACCGATCAGGGCGAGCGCCTCACAGAAGGCGAAGCCGAGGATCTGGTTGGCGCGGATCAGGCCGGCCGCCTCGGGCTGACGGGCGAGGGCCTGCGTGCCGTTACCGAAGATGATGCCGACGCCGACGCCCGGGCCGATCGCGGCGAGGCCGTAACCGATGGAGCCGAGGTTGCCCTTGATCTGGACAGCGGCCAGGGTCTCGTGCAGAACGGACATGCCGGTTCTTCCTTCTCTTTCAATGACCGGTGGGGGTTGGCCACCGGATGCCATGGGTGGTGGTCGGGTTGGCGCTCAGTGGGACTCGGCGAGCGCGCCCTGGATGAAGCTGCAGGTCAGCAGTACGAAGACGTAGGCCTGAACAGCCTGGATGAAGAGCTCGAAGGCGGTCATCACGATGACCATCACGAACGACACGGCGGAGTAGGCGATACCGATGCCGTTCAGCATGTACCAGCTGGCGATCGTGAAGAGCAGCAGCAGGGTGTGACCGGCGAACATGTTCGCGAAGAGTCGGACGGCGTGAGTGAAGGGCCGCACGAGCAGGTTCGAGAAGAGCTCGATCGTCATCGACAGCGGGAGGACCGCGCCGAGCGACTTGTCGTAGCCGGTGAAGTTCTTGAAGGCGCCGACGAAGCCGTGACGCTTGAAGGTCAGCGAGACCCACAGGATGTAGACGATGCCGGCGAGGACCGCGGGGTACGAGATGATCGCGGTGACCGGGAACTGGGCGAGCGGGATGATCGACCAGAGGTTCATCATCCAGACGAAGAAGAACAGCGAGACGACGAGCGGTACGTACTTCTCGCCCTCCTTCTTGCCGATGGTCTCGTAGACCACGCCACGCCGGACGAAGTCGTAGCCGGACTCGGCAACCATCTGGAGCTTGCCCGGGACGACCTTCGGGCGGGCGAAGGCGGCCCAGAAGAAGCCCACGATGATGATCGACCCGAGCAGCGCCAGCAGCATCGTCTTGTTGAAGTACAGGTTGCTGTCCGCGTCGCCGAAGAGCGGCTTGAACAGGAACGAGTGCAGGCCCGGAGCCGGGAAGCCACACCCGTCGAACAGGTGACAGCTCGTGTCGAAAGCGAGCGTCTGCGTCGGGTCAGCACTCACCGCGGGCTCCTTCATCGTGGCGCATGGATACGGCAACCTCGTTGTGTCGGCGCGGCGCAGGGCCGCGGTTCGGCACGGGACTGGTGTTACGGATGTGGGGGCGGCTGAGGGGCATCTCGCCTCGCGATTGAGCAGGCGTCAGCTCAGATGCCCGCGCCCGCGATGCCGCAGTTGGCACCGGACGATAGCAGCATCTCTCGTGCGCCTTTATCCCGGCCCTACCTCTCACGAGGAATGCCCGGTCTTCTCGGCCTTGTCGGCCTTGTCGGGTTCGACGTAGAGGATCTTGGCCTTCATGTGGGCGCGAGTCTGGGCCGCGATCCACGTGAGTGTGGCGACCACGAGCGTGATGGCGAAGGCCCGGGGGTTGAACAGCGTCGTGTTCTTGAACGCGGCCATGAAGATGAACAGCAGCAGAAGCTGGGCCGCGTAGAGCATCAGGCCCATCATCTGGAACAGCTGGGGGAAAGACCTCGCGGTGCGCTGCAGGACGTAGAGACCGATCCCCATGAAGAGGATCACGATCACCGTCGCGACGAGCGCCCCGATCGCCCCCTTGCCGCCCGCGACCACGCCGCTGACGACGGCGGCGAGCACGCCGACGGCAGCCGTGGGTACGGCGGCCTGGGCCAGGTTCCGGGCGTCATTGGACGGCATGGCGGCAACTCCGCTTTCACAGGGGGGCAGGTGTCGTCATGGACGAGCGTAGTCCCGGTCGGAGGGTCGAAGACCTCACGCTGACGGACCGTCGCAGTCGGGTCCTTCGACTCTGTCCGGGGTTCTCGTGAACCGTATCACAAACTATTTGATGAGGTCTTTACCTGGTAGGTGTGCTCGCTGTCACACATGAGAGTGAACCTGCGCGTCTGAGCGAAAACCGGGCCGTTCTGTCTGGTATTGGGGGGCTTTACTCCCCCACGACTTGGCAATGCTCTAGTCAGATTCTTACCTTGGCGGGGTCAGCGGGAGGTCTCGGAAGCGCGCCGGTCGAGGAAGCGCGAACGGGGGCCGACGGCGGTCGCGCCGTTGACCGGGGCCGCTCCGGCGGTCACCGGGGAACGGTGCTCGTCGCTCGGCTTCTCCGGTTCCTCCGCTTCTTTTTCTTCCGGTTCCTCCGGTTCGACGGACGCCAGGACCGGGACGGTTGCCGCCGCCGGCTGCTCCTCGGCCGGCAGGACGGTCCCGCGGCGCCGGTAGCGGGGCGGCACGAAGGCCTGCGCCCACAGCGGGGCGCGCGGGGTGAAACGCGGCAGCAGGAGCAGCCCCAGGCCGATCGCGCTGAGGAACACCACACCGAGCACGATCCACATGGACGCGGAGTTCACCGAGTAGGCCAGCGCCCCGAAGGCGATCAGGGCCGCCCAGAAGTACATGATCAGCACGGCCCTGCTGTGCGAGTGACCGACTTCCAGGAGCCGGTGGTGCAGGTGCCCCCGGTCCGCCGCGAACGGCGACTGGCCGCGCCAGGTGCGCCGCACGATCGCCAGCACCAGGTCCGCGGCCGGCACCGCGATGATGGTCAGCGGCAGCAGCAGCGGGATGTAGACCGGCACCATCTGGTGCACGGCGCTGCGCTCGGAACCGGCGTACAGGTTCATCGCGTCCGGGTCGACCTGGCCGGTGACCGAGATCGCGCCCGCGGCCAGCACCAGGCCGATCAGCATCGAGCCGGAGTCGCCCATGAAGATCCGCGCCGGGTGCATGTTGTGCGGCAGGAAGCCGAGACACATGCCCATCAGGATCGCCGAGAACAGGGTGGCCGGGGCGGCGGCCTCGATGCCGTACGAGTACCAGATCCGGTAGGCGTACATGAAGAACGCCGCGGCGGCGATGCAGACCATGCCGGAGGCCAGGCCGTCCAGGCCGTCGACGAAGTTCACCGCGTTGATGGTGATGACCACCAGGGCCACCGTGAGCAGGGTGCCCTGCCACGGCGTCAGCGCCACCGTGCCGACGGTCGGGATGGGCAGCCAGAGGATCGTCAGACCCTGCATGACCATGACGCCCGCGGCGATCATCTGACCGCCCAGCTTGATCAGCGCGTCGATCTCGAACTTGTCGTCGAGGACGCCGATCAGCCAGATCAGGGCCGCGCCGGAGAGCAGCGCCCGCGGCTCGTTGGACTTCTCGAAGACCTCGCTGAGGTTGGACATGTGGTCGGCGACGAGCAGACCCGCGCACAGGCCGAAGAACATCGCGATCCCGCCGAGCCGCGGAGTGGGCTCCCGGTGCACGTCACGTGCCCGGATCTCCGGCATGGCCCCCGCCACGATCGCGAACTTCCGCACCGGCCCTGTCAGCAGGTACGTCACCGCGGCCGTGATGCAGAGCGTCAGCAGGTATTCACGCACAGGCTTCCCCACATGTCTCGCTGGCCATCACAGCCCCACACCCTAGCGAGGGACGCATATGTATGGGGACTTCCGGGTAGCGACGATGGTTGCACGCAAGGCTGTGAGCCGGGCGTACGACCGGGTGCTCGACGCTGCGCCTACCCCGTCTCACCCGGGATACGGCGGAAATCTACCGGTGAGCTCGCGCACCTCGTCACGCGCCCTCCCCGTGTCAGTGACACCGGTCACCACACCCGCCAGCAGTGCCGCGATCCGGGCCATCTCCGTCTCCCCCATGCCCTGCGTGGTGACGGCGGCGGTGCCAAGACGCAGCCCCCGCGCGTCACCGTGCGGCAGGGCACAGCAGTCCAGCACGATCCCGGCAGCCGCGAGCCTCCCCCGGGCGGCCTTCCCGTCGACGCCGAGGGGTGCGGGGTCGACGGTGATCAGGTGCGTGTCCGTGCCCCCGGTGGTGACGGCCAGCCCCGCCTGCGCCAGTCCGGCCGCGAGCACCCTCGCATTGGCGACCACCTGATGGGCGTACGCGGTGAACGCGGGTGTCGCCGCCTCGCCGAACGCGACCGCCTTCGCGGCGATGGCGTTCATCTGCGCGCCGCCCTGGGTGAAGGGGAACACGGCCCGGTCGAGCCGCTCGGCCAGCTCCGGCGCACCGCACAGCAGCATCCCGCCGCGCGGCCCGCGCAGCACCTTGTGCGTGGTCGCGCACACGACGTCCGCGTACGGCACCGGGTTCGGCGCCGCTCCCCCGGCGACGAGCCCGATGGGGTGCGCGGCGTCGGCGATCAGATAGGCACCCACCTCGTCGGCGACCTCGCGGAAGAAGGCGTAGTCGATGTGCCGGGGATAGGAGATGGACCCGCACACGATCGCCTTGGGCCGGTGGGCGCGGGCCAGCGTCCGGACCTGGTCGTGGTCGATGAGCCCGCTCTCGGCATCGACCCCGTACCCGACGAAGTCGAACCAGCGGCCGGAGAAGTTGGCCGGCGAGCCGTGCGTGAGATGACCGCCGTAGGGCAGCCCGAGGGCCAGCACGGTGTCTCCGGGCCGGAGCAGGGCCGCGTACGCGGCGAGTACGGCCGACGAACCCGAATGGGACTGCACGTTCGCGTGCGCGGCGCCGAACAGTGCCTTCGCCCGGTCGACGGCGAGCCGCTCGGCCACGTCCACGATCTCGCAGCCGCCGTGGTACCGGGTGCCCGGATACCCCTCGGCGTACTTGTTGGCGAGCGGCGAGCCCAGGGCGGCCAGCACGGCAGGCGAGGTGAAGTTCTCGGCGGCGATCAGCTGGAGCGAGGTCGACTGCCGGGTCAGCTCCCCCAGCAGGATCTCCGCCAGTTCCGGATCCTGCCGCAGATCGCCCTCGACGAGGGCAGTGGGGACCGACATGAGGGGCTCCGGGCGGTCGACGGTGACGTATGACCAATGTAGGCCCGACATGGTGGAGTATGCGCGGTTTGTGCGTATGACCGGGGCCGCCGGGTGGGTGCGGACGGTCGTGGCGTCCGTTCGCCGCCGGAGGGGTGGTTGCGGGCGGTCGCGCGACCGCGGGTGCGCGGGGGTTGCCCGCGCAGTTCCCCGCGCCCCTGACGGGGCGCTTCGCCCCCGCCGTGGGCAGGCGTTCCGCAGGGCGGGACGGGTGGGCACGGCCTGCAGCGCCGGGTGCGGAGCTGGGAAACGTGGGCTTACATCCGCGCGGGGACCCCGGTCAGGGCTGTGACCACCGGGTCCAGGGCCTCGTGTATCTCGTCGCCGATGGACTGGAAGAACGGCAGGGGGGCGCCGTACGGGTCGTAGACCTCGTCCGCCTCGGCCGTGGGTGCCAGGAGCCAGCCGCGGAGGGCCGCCGCCGCGCGGACCAGCGCGCGGGCCCGTACGACCACGCCTTCCGACGTCGGCGGCAGCGTCGCCGGGTCGATCGCGCGGACCAGCCGGGTGAACTCCTTCAGCGTGAAGGTGCGCAGGCCCGCCGAGTGGCCCATGGAGATGACCTGGGCGCGGTGGTCACGGGTGGCGGTCAGGACCAGGTCGGCCCGGATCACGTGCTCGTCGAGCAGCTCGCGGCCCACGAACCCGGACGCGTCCGCCCCGAAGTCGGCGAGGACGGCCTCCGCGTTGGCCTCCATGGGCGCGCCCTCATGGCCCCAGGTACCCGCGCTCTCCACGACCAGCCCGCCGCCGAGGAAGGCGCCGAGCCGGTCCGTCACGAGATGACGGGTCAGCCGCTCGGTGATCGGCGAGCGGCACACGTTGCCGGTGCTGACGTGGAGGATGCGGAAGCTGTCGCGTGGCAGCCCCACGAACGTCGTCGTGATCTCCGCCGCGCTTTCCCCGTTGCCTATGCCACGCCCCGCGTCAGGGGCTGTCAATTCGCCACCTCAAGGTCGGGTACGACCTTCCGCAGCTCCTCCGCCGAGATCGCGCCCGCGCGCAGCAGCAACGGAACTTCGCGGGTGACGTCGACGATCGACGAGGGGACGTTGCCGGGGGTCGGGCCGCCGTCGAGGTACACCGAGACGGAGTCGCCGAGCATCTCCTGCGCGGCGTCACAGGTCTCCGGGGACGGGTGGCCGGTGAGGTTGGCGGAGGAGACGGCCATCGGGCCGACCTCGGTGAGCAGCTCGATGGCGACCGGGTGCAGGGGCATCCGGACGGCCACCGTGCCCCTGGTGTCCCCGAGGTCCCACTGGAGGGACGGCTGGTGCCTGGCGACCAGGGTGAGCGCGCCCGGCCAGAACGCGTCGACCAGCTCCCAGGCCAGCTCGGAGAAGTCGGTGACGAGGCCGTGGAGCGTGTTCGGGGAGCCGATCAGCACGGGGGTGGGCATGTTGCGGCCCCGGCCCTTGGCGTCGAGGAGGTCGGCGACCGCCTCCGAGGTGAACGCGTCGGCGCCGATGCCGTAGACCGTGTCCGTCGGCAGCACCACCAGTTCGCCCCGGCGGACGGCGGACGCGGCCTCGCGCAGACCCGTCACGCGGTCGGTCGCGTCGTTGGTGTCGTATCGCCGTGCCATGTCTAGCGGGCCTCCTCGTACACGTACATCTGGACTTCGGAAAACACTGCCTGCGGGGTGCTCACGGCAGCGCCTTGCGGGCGGTCGCGAAGCGGGGGCGCCTGTTGAGGTCCGGGTGGTCGGCCGCGTCGGCCCAGCCCCGCTCCTCGGTGAAGATCCACGGCACCTGGCCGCCCTGGGTGTCGGCGTGCTCGATGACGACGACACCGCCCGGGCGCAGCAGCCGGTGCGCGGTGCGTTCGATGCCCCGGATCAGGTCCAGGCCGTCCTCGCCGGAGAACAGGGCCAGCTCCGGGTCGTAGTCGCGGGCCTCGGGGGCGACGTACTCCCACTCGGTGAGCGGGATGTACGGAGGGTTCGAGATGACCAGGTCGACATGGCCGTCGAGGTCGTGGAAGGCGTCCAGGGCGTCTCCCTGGCGCAGGTCGACCCTGGAGCCCGCCATGTTCTTGCGGGTCCACTGGAGCGCCTCCTCGGACAGCTCCACGGCGTGCACACGCGAGCGCGGGACCTCCTGGGCGAGGGCGAGCGCGATGGCGCCGGATCCGGTGCACAGGTCGACGATGCGGGGCTCGACCACGTCCATCGCGCGCACCGCGTCTATGGCCCAGCCGACCACCGACTCGGTCTCGGGCCGCGGCACGAACACGCCCGGCCCCACCTGGAGTTCGAGGTACCGGAAGTACGCCCGCCCGGTGATGTGCTGGAGCGGCTCGCGCTGCTCCCGGCGGGCGATGACCTCCCAGTAGCGGGCGTCGAAGTCGGAGTCCTTCACGGAGTGCAGCGCGCCCCGCTTCACGCCGTGCACGAACGCGGCGAGCTCCTCCGCGTCGTTGCGCGGCGAGGGCACGCCGGCGTCGGCCAGCCGCTGGGTGGCCTGGGCCACCTCCGCGAGCAGCAGGTTCACGCTGGTCCTCCGTGTTGTAACTCGTACGTGCGTACGGTCTTACGCGGCCGCGAGCTTGGCGGCCGAGTCCGCGTCGACGCAGGCCTGGATCACCGCGTCGAGGTCGCCGTCCAGGACCTGGTCCAGGTTGTACGACTTGAAGCCCACGCGGTGGTCCGAGATGCGGTTCTCCGGGAAGTTGTACGTGCGGATCTTCTCGGAGCGGTCGACGGTGCGGACCTGGCTGCGACGGGCGTCGGCGGCCTCCTTCTCCGCCTCCTCCTGCGCCGCGGCGAGCAGCCTGGAGCGCAGGATACGCAAGGCCTGCTCCTTGTTCTGCAGCTGGCTCTTCTCGTTCTGGCAGGAGGCGACGACTCCGGTGGGGATGTGCGTGATGCGCACGGCGGAGTCGGTGGTGTTGACGGACTGCCCGCCGGGCCCGGAGGACCGGTAGACGTCGATCCGGAGGTCGTTCGGGTTGATCTCGACGTCGACCTCCTCGGCCTCCGGCGTGACGAGCACACCGGCGGCGGAGGTGTGGATCCGGCCCTGCGACTCGGTGGCCGGCACGCGCTGCACGCGGTGCACGCCGCCCTCGTACTTCATCCGCGCCCAGACGCCCTGGCCGGGCTCGGTGGCGCCCTGGCCGCCCTTGGTCTTCACGGCGACCTGGACGTCCTTGTAGCCGCCGAGCTCGGACTCGGTGGAGTCGATGATCTCGGTCTTCCAGCCGACGCGCTCGGCGTACCGCAGGTACATGCGCAGCAGGTCGCCCGCGAACAGCGCGGACTCGTCACCACCCGCACCGGCCTTGATCTCCAGGATCACGTCCTTGTCGTCGGACGGGTCCCGGGGCACGAGGAGCAGGCGCAGCTTCTCGGTCAGCTCGTCGCGCTGCTTGTCCAGCTCCTTGACCTCGGCGGCGAAGTCGGGGTCGTCGGCGGCCAGTTCACGCGCGGTCTCGATGTCGTCGCCGGTCTGCTTCCAGGAGCGGAACGTGGCGACGATCGGGGTGAGCTCGGCGTAGCGCTTGTTCAGCTTGCGCGCGTTGGCCTGGTCGGCGTGGACCGACGGGTCGGCGAGCTTCTTCTCCAGGTCTGCGTGCTCGACGACGAGTTCCTCGACGGCCTCGAACATTTTTGGCTCCTGATACTGCTGCGGCGTGGGAAGGGAAGGCGGGCGACCAAAAACGCCGGTCCCGGGCACGCTCCCGCAGGGGCGTGGCCGTGGACCGGCGAAATAGGGCTCGCTACTTCTTGGAGCCGGCGGCAGCCTTGCCGAAGCGGGCCTCGAAGCGGGCCACGCGGCCACCGGTGTCGAGGATCTTCTGCTTGCCCGTGTAGAACGGGTGGCACTCGGAGCAGACCTCGGCGCGGATGGTGCCGCTGGTGATGGTGCTACGAGTCGTGAACGACGCGCCACAGGTGCAGCTGACCTGCGTCTCGACGTACTCGGGGTGGATGTCGCGCTTCAAGGGATTCTCCTAGATATCGGGAGGGCACCGGGTCGCCTTCGCGGGCTTGCGGGGCGTGAACCGGGGCCGACGTACCAGTCTGCCAGGGCTGGGCGCGTAGCCCAAAACCGAGGGGTGCGGTGATCTATTCCCCGCGGGCCGGTGGGGGCTTGTCGCGCAGTTCCCCGCGCCCCTTCAGGTGGGGCCGGCACAGCTTGCTCAGGGGCGCGGGGAACTGCGCGAACACCCCCACCGGCCCGCACCCGGACTACGACGTCACGACGCCCTTGGCCTGCCCGGTCGCCGTCCCCTTCGTGGCGGAGGCCGGGATCGGCCGGTCGTTCTTCAGGGCCGTCCACACCAGCTTGGCCTTCGCCTCGGCCACGATCACCCGGTTCGGGTTCGCCGGGTCGTACTCGACCGGCATCGTCACCATGTGCATGTTCTTCGCACCGATGGACTTCAGCCCGTTCGCGAAGTCGATCAGGGAGTTCACCGAGCCGAGGTCGGAGTCGGTGGTGACCGTCTTCGTCGCGGTGTCGGCCAGGTCGTACAGCTTCGTGGGGCTGGTGAAGACGCCCACCTGCTTGATCCGGTCGACGAGGGCCTTGACGAACGCCTGCTGGAGCTGGATGCGGCCCAGGTCGGAGCCGTCGCCGACGCCGTGCCGGGTGCGGACGAGGCCGAGCGCCTGCTTGCCGTCGAGCGTGTGGGTGCCGGCCGTGAGGTCGAGGTGGCTCTCCCGGTCGTCGATGGCCTTCGTCGTGGTGACCCGGACGCCGCCGAGCTCGTCGATGAGCTTCTGGAAGCCGGAGAAGTCGACCTCCAGGTAGTGGTCCATCCGGATGCCGGTCATCGACTCGACGGTCTTGACCGCGCAGGCCGCGCCGCCCGTGGAGTACGCGGAGTTGAACATCACGCCGGTCGCGGCGGCGTGCCTGGTGCCCTGCGCGTCGGTGCAGGCGGGGCGGTCGATCAGGGTGTCCCGGGGGACGGAGACCACGGCGGCCTTCTTGTGGCCCTCGTAGACGTGGACGATCATCGCCGTGTCGGAGCGGGCGCTGCCGTCGTCCGCGCCCCCGCCGAGCTTCCTGTTGGCGCCGGACCGCGTGTCCGAGCCGAGGACCAGGATGTTCTCGGAGCCGTTGTCGACCTTGGTGGGCCGGTCGCTGCCGAGCATCTGGTTGATGTCGACGGTCTTGAGGTTGCCGTTGAGCTTGAAGTACAGGTAGCCGACACCGGCGCCGCCGAGGACGAGGATGCCCGCCGCCGTCCAGGCCGTGACCAGCAGCGCCCTGCGGCCCGCGCCGCGGTGCCTGCGGTGACTGCCGGTCTTCGTACCCGGCCCGGATATGTCGGGACCTGGCGTGCTGTCGGCGGACATGGGCTCCTCGGTTCTCGTACGACTGCTCGGTTACCCCCTGCTTTCAGGGTCAGGCCCGGCGTACCAGGATCATCGGCACGTATCCGGACCATCGTCGCTCCGCCTGGTCAGACGGCGAAACTCGGGAAAGGGTTGCACAACGCAGTGTGCCCACCGCGTGGAGCGATGGGCACACCGGGTGATCGGAAGTCATGGGGCAAGCGGGGCGAAACCCCGCCCACCAGCCATGTCAGCCGAAGATGTCGTACTGCTGGAAACCGGTACCAAGAGACTTCCTTGTGCCGAAGATCTCACTGGTCGCCTTGCCGGTACCCGGGTACAGGTACAGCGTGCCGCCGGTGGTCCGGGCCAGGAAGTCGGCCTTGCCGTCGCCGGTGAGGTCGCCGACCGCGGCGAGGGTGTTGAAGCCGGTCCAGCCGGCGCGGACCTTCACCCGGGCCGAGAAGAGGCCGGTGCCGGACTTGCCGGTGCCCTTGTACAGGTACAGGTCGCCGCCGCTGCTCTTGCGGGCCAGCAGGTCGGCCTTGCCGTCGCCGTTGAAGTCGCCGACGCCGCGCAGCTGGTTGTACTGGCTCCAGCCGCCGCCGATCTTGACGCGGGCCGCGAAGGTGCCGTTGCCCTTGCCCGGGTACAGCCACAGCACGCCGCTGGAGTCCTCGGAGAGGACGTCCGGCAGGTAGTCGCCGGTGAGGTCGCCGGGGATGACGACGGCCTTGCGGGTCTTCCAGTTGGTGAAGATCTTCTTCGTGGCCCAGGAACCGCTGGTCTGGGCGCTGTTCAGGACGAAGTGGTCCCAGTAGATGTCCCCCGTGGAGGCCACCCGGTAGACGAGGTCCTGGAAGCCGTCCCGGTCGAGATCGGCCTGGAGGATGACGTTGACACCGCTCCAGTCGCCCCAGGAGAGGCGGGAGGCGAGCGAGGTGCCCTTGGAGTCCAGCTCGTAGCCGACCTTGCTGGACGACTTGCGGGCGAAGAGGTCGGCCTTGCCGTCGGTGTAGCTCAGGTTCGTGTCGGCGATCTGCGCGTAGACGGCACCGACGTAGGTGCTGACCTTCGTGAAGACGCTGTAGGAGCCCTGCACGACACACTCGACGCCGTCCTGCGTGACGCCCCAGGAGACCACGCCGACGACCCTGCCGCCGACGACCAGCGGGCCGCCGGAGTCACCGTTGCAGGTGGCGGTGGAGCCGGTGTCGGAGCCGGTGGCGGGCTTGCCCGCGCAGACCATGTGGCCCTTGACGAACAGGCTGCCGAAGTAGGCCGAGCAGGTGCTGTCGGACTGCATCGGCAGGGTGGCCGTCTTCAGGGTCTCGGAGATGTCGTCCGAGGTGGAGCTGGTACGGCCCCAGCCGTAGACCTTGGCGCTGGTGCCGGCCTTGTAGGAGGTCGTGTCGGTGCTGGTCGTCAGCTTGATCGGCGTGGCCTTGACCGGCGCGGCCAGGGTCAGCACGGCGACGTCGTTGTTGATGGTCGACGGGCTGTACGACGGGTTGTTCCACTGGCGCAGGACGCCGCTGACGGTGCCGCCGTGCAGGTCGACGTCGGTGCCGTCGCTGTTGCTGGTGGGCAGCGAGGCGGTGCCGGTGACGACGACGCCGTAGGCCTTCCAGTTGTACGCCTTGCCGTTCTCGTCCTTGACGCAGTGCGCGGCGGTGAGGATCTTCGTCGGCGAGACGACCGAACCGCCGCAGAAGAAGTTGATGTCGTCGGCCGTGTCCTGGTACCAGAGCTGGGCCATCCAGGGCGCCGAGGAGATGGTGGTCGTGCCACCACCGATGATCTTCGGCGAGACGGCGGTGCCGCTGGAGCTTGTCTTGGACGTCGTCTTCGTCGTCGCCCAGCTGCTGTCGGAGGCCACGGCGCCGGCGAGGCGCTTGTTCAGCGTGGCCTGCGACGGCACGCTGACCGACGGCTTGACCGTGGGCGTCGGCTGGGTGGCCGCGCTGGCGGAGGTCGAGATCAGTGCGGCGGCGACGGCCGCGGCGACACCGGCCGCCGCGACGGGCAGCGCGAAACGTATCCGACGTCTGTGACGACCGCTCCCGGACGTGGGTGTACCCACCTAAGTCCCCCCCTAGGGATAAGGAGTTCGACATTCGGCCAATTGACCGAAGGGCGCGATCGTACACCGAGGAGAAAAACGCGAAGGGGCCGCTCCCTGCCCGTGCAGGGAGCGGCCCCTTCGAGCGCCCCTTCAGGGGCGCGGGACTGCATCTCATGTGCGGCTGCCGCCGCGTGGGCGCGACCAGCCACGGCGAACCCGCAGCCGACGACCGGCCCGCAGCCCCCTTTTGTCGGCTAGTCCCCGTTCCCGGGCGTCGGCGTCGTCTTCTGAATCTGCATCAGGAACTCGACGTTCGACTTCGTCTGCTTCATCTTGTCGAGCAGCAGCTCGATCGCCTGCTGCTGGTCCAGCGCGTGCAGCACGCGCCGCAGCTTCCAGACGACCGCCAGCTCCTCGTTGCCGAGCAGGATCTCTTCCTTACGGGTGCCGGACGCGTCGACGTCCACCGCCGGGAAGATGCGCTTGTCGGCCAGCTTCCGGTCGAGCTTCAGTTCGGCGTTGCCGGTGCCCTTGAACTCCTCGAAGATGACCTCGTCCATGCGGGACCCGGTGTCCACCAGGGCGGTGGCGAGGATGGTCAGCGAGCCGCCGTCCTCGATGTTGCGGGCCGCACCGAAGAAGCGCTTCGGCGGGTACAGGGCGGTCGAGTCGACACCACCGGACAGGATGCGGCCGGAGGCCGGCGCCGCCAGGTTGTACGCACGGCCCAGACGCGTGATCGAGTCGAGCAGCACGACGACGTCGTGGCCCAGCTCCACCAGGCGCTTGGCGCGCTCGATGGCGAGCTCGGCGACCGTGGTGTGGTCCTCGGCCGGGCGGTCGAAGGTCGAGGAGATGACCTCGCCCTTGACCGACCGCTGCATGTCGGTGACCTCTTCCGGACGCTCGTCGACCAGGACGACCATCAGGTGGCACTCGGGGTTGTTGTGCGTGATCGCGTTGGCGATCGCCTGCATGATCATGGTCTTGCCGGTCTTCGGCGGGGCCACGATCAGACCGCGCTGGCCCTTACCGATCGGCGCGACGAGGTCGATGATGCGGGTGGTGAGGATGCCCGGGTCCGTCTCCAGGCGGAGGCGGTCCTGCGGGTAGAGCGGGGTCAGCTTGTTGAACTCCGGTCGGCCACGGCCGTGTTCGGGCGCCATGCCGTTGACGGAGTCGAGGCGGACCAGCGCGTTGAACTTCTCGCGCCGCTCGCCTTCCTTGGGCTGGCGGACCGCGCCGGTGAGGTGGTCGCCCTTGCGCAGGCCGTTCTTGCGGACCTGGGCGAGGGAGACGTACACGTCGTTCGGACCGGGCAGGTAGCCGGAGGTCCGGATGAACGCGTAGTTGTCGAGGATGTCGAGGATGCCCGCGACGGGGATCAGGACGTCGTCGTCGGCGACCTGCGGCTCGGCGCCGCCGATCTCGTCGCGGCCACGGCGGCCACGGCGGTCCCGGTAACGGCCACGGCGGCCACGGCGGTCACCGAAGTCGTCGTCGTCCTGCGGGCCGGCGTTGCGGTCCTGACGGCCGCCGCCCTGCTGCTGGGGCTGCTGCTGACGGTCCTGACGGTCCTGCTGGCGGTCCTGACGGTCCTGCCGGCCGCCCTGGCCGCCGCCCTGCTGCTCGTCGCCCTTGTTGCGGCGGTCGCGGTCCCGGCCGCGGTCACGGCGGTCACGGCGGCCACGGCCGTCGTCACCCGCGTCGGACCGGGCGTCGCCCTGCTGCTGCGCGGGCGTCTCGGCCTTCGACTCGGTCCGCGCCTCGGCGGCGATGGTCTCGGCGCCGGTGGCGGTGGGGCTGCCGACCTCGGCGGTGGCCCGCCGGCGGCGGCGCTCGGCCGGGGCGTCGTCCCCGTCGCGCTCGGCCTCGCCCGCGCGGCCGGCCGGCTGGCCGGGGATCTCGATCTGCTGCTGGGCCACGGCCTTCTCGGCGGGGGCCTCGGCGGCCGGCTCCGCCTTCTTCTCGGCGGCCTCGTCACCCGTACGGGCCTTGGAGGTGGCCCGGCGCTTCGGCTTGGTCTCGGTGGCGGTCTCGGCCTTGGCGGGGGCTCCGCCGCCGGCCTGCGCCTCCTTGATGACCTCGATCAGCTGGCTCTTGCGCATCCGCGCGGTGCCCCTGATGCCGAGGCCGGATGCGACCTGCTGAAGCTCGGCCAGCACCATGCCCTCGAGGCCGGTACCGCGGCGCCGCCGGGAGCCGGCACCGGAGGCAGGCGCGGAGGCGTCCGTGGCGGGCGCGGCAGCGGTCTCCTCGACACGTGCGCCCATCAGATCGGTGGTGTCGCTCACGAAGGGTCCTTCCCTGGAGCGGACGTCGGCCTGTCTGGCTCGGCGACCGGTTGTGCTGTCCGGCTTTCGGTCCTTGCTTGTGTGGACCGTGCCGGGGCGGTGGTCCGCCAATACGGCGGAAGAAATATCTGGTGACGGCGCTTCCGACGAGCCGTGGCACCCGGTGTCACGTGGCGTGGTAGCACCTGTTCCGGAGCGTGCCCAGCGGCCCTCTCAGTGCCCGGGTACGGCGTACTGCCCAGGTACGTCATACAGAACGCTGAATGGCTTGGGAGACTCCCGGAAGAATGTCTGTCCCGGACGGGGACACGAAGCACCTCGCCATGGTGAGGTCGGGTGCAGACTTGAGGTTAACACTACCGGATCCAACAAACATTCCCCCTCTCCAAATCCGGCAATCGTGCGCGTCACATGTCACTGGAGGGCGCGAGCGGCAAGACGCTCGCTCCCTGAAGGTCGAGGTCGAGGCGGTTGGCGGCCCAGTCCCTACCGGCCAGGGCCTGCACCTTTTCGGCGCTGCCGGCGTCGGCGAGCGCCATCACGGTGGGTCCGGCGCCGGAGATGACGGCCGGGATGCCGTCGGCCCGCAGCCGCTCCACCAGTGCCGCGCTCTCCGGCATCGCGGGGGCGCGGTACTCCTGGTGCAGACGGTCCTCGGTGGCGGGCAGCAGCAGCTCGGGGCGCCGGGTGAGGGCCTCGACGAGCAGGGCCGCGCGGCCCGCGTTGGCGGCTGCGTCGACGTGCGGCACGGTGCGCGGGAGCAGTCCGCGCGCGGTCTCGGTCAGGACCGGCTTCCCGGGCACGAAAACCACCGGAACGATGGAATCACTGGGCTCCATCCTGATCGCCCGGGCGGCGCCGGACTCCATCCAGGAGAGCGTGAAGCCGCCGAGCAGGCAGGCCGCGACGTTGTCGGGGTGGCCCTCGATCTCGGTCGCGAGCTCCAGGAGGGCCGCGTCGTCGAGTCTGGCCTCGCCGCCTATGGTCACCGCACGCGCGGCGACGATGCCGGCGCAGATGGCGGCGGAGGAGGAGCCGAGGCCGCGGCCGTGCGGGATGCGGTTGGCGCACACGATCTCCAGGCCGCGGGGCTGTCCGCCCAGCAGGTCGAAGGCGGTGCGCAGGGAGCGTACGAGGAGGTGGCTCTCGTCACGCGGCAGCGTCTCGCTGCCCTCTCCCGCGATGTCGATGTGCAGCCCGGAGTCCGCCACCCGGACGACGACGTCGTCGTAGAGCCCCAGCGCGAGGCCCAGGGCATCGAAGCCCGGACCGAGGTTGGCGCTGGTGGCAGGGGTGCGCACCCGGACGGCGGCGGCGCGGAACGCTGGACCGGCCATCGCTCGATGACTCTCCTTGAGCTGCGTGATGGTCGAATGACATTCGATAGGTACGTGGGGGACCCTCGGGCCGTGGAGACGGCGCGGCACCGCGCCATATGCGGAGGCATATGCAGCGGGCGGGTTCGGTACAGCCTATCGAAGGAAGGTTCTGTGGCGACATAGGGCGCACAGGAGGCGCACGATGCGTGTCGTAAGCCCCCTGTGCCCCCTCGATAGGGAGTTCCCTGTCCGGGACGCCCTCGGTGGTGCTTTGTTCTTCTCTGCTGTTGCCTAGGCGAGGCCGAGCCGCTCGGCCGCGGCGGCTGCGTCGACCGGCACGGTGACCGGCTGCGGGGCGCCGGCGACGGCCCAGTCGGGGTCCTTCAGGCCGTTTCCGGTGACCGTGCAGACGATGCGCTGGCCGGGGTCGACCTTGCCCTGCTCGGCGGCCTTGAGCAGACCGGCGACGGAGGAGGCGGAGGCGGGCTCCACGAAGACGCCCTCCTGGGCGGCCAACAGCCGGTAGGCGCGCAGGATCTCACGGTCCGTCACCTCGTCGATGAGGCCCTCGGACTCGTCCCGGGCCGCGAGCGCGAACTGCCAGGAGGCGGGGTTGCCGATGCGGATCGCGGTGGCGATGGTCGAGGGGTCCTTGACGATCTCGCCGCGCACGATCGGGGCGCTGCCGGAGGCCTGGAAACCCCACATGCGGGGGGTCTTCGCGGAGATGCCGTCGGCGGCGTACTCCTTGTACCCCTTCCAGTACGCGGTGATGTTGCCCGCGTTGCCGACCGGCAGGACATGGATGTCGGGTGCGTCGCCGAGCATGTCCACGATCTCGAAGGCGGCCGTCTTCTGGCCCTCGATGCGCACCGGGTTGACCGAATTGACCAGCGCCACCGGGTAGTTCTCGCTCAGCTTGCGGGCGAGGGTGAGGCAGTCGTCGAAGTTGCCGTCGACCTGGAGGATCTTCGCGCCGTGCACGAGGGCCTGGCCCATCTTGCCGAGCGCGATCTTGCCCTGCGGGACGAGCACGGCGGAGACCATGCCCGCGCGCACGGCGTACGCGGCGGCGGAGGCGGAGGTGTTGCCCGTGGAGGCGCAGATGACCGCCTGCGCGCCCTCCTCCTTGGCCTTGCTGATGGCCATGGTCATGCCGCGGTCCTTGAAGGACCCGGTCGGGTTCGCGCCCTCCACCTTGAGGTGGACCTCGCAGCCCGTGCGCTCGGAGAGCACCTGCGCGGGCACGAGGGGCGTGCCGCCCTCGCGGAGCGTCACGACCGGCGTGGTGTCGGAGACGGGCAGCCGGTCCCGGTACTCCTCGATGATTCCGCGCCACTGGTGGGTCATTGCTGGTTACTCTCCTTCAACCCGCATGATGCTGGCGACACCCCGCACGGTGTCGAGCTTGCGCAGCGCCTCGACGGTCCCGGACAGGGAGGCGTCGGAGGCCCGGTGGGTGACGACGACGAGGGAGGCCTCGCCGTCCTTGCCGGTCTGTCGAACCGTATCGATGGAAACCCCGTGCTCCGCGAACACGGTGGCGACCTGGGCGAGAACACCCGGTTTGTCGGCGACGTCGAGGCTGATGTGGTAGCGCGTGACGACGTCGCCCATGGGCGACACGGGCAGACCGGCGTAGGCCGACTCGCCGGGCCCCGTTGCCCCGCTGAGCCGGTTGCGGCAGACGGCGACGAGGTCGCCGAGGACCGCGGAGGCGGTCGGGGCGCCGCCGGCGCCGGGACCGTAGAACATCAGCTGTCCGCTCGCGTCGGACTCCACGAAGACGGCGTTGTACGCGCCGCGCACGGAGGCGAGCGGGTGGGTCAGCGGAATCATGGCGGGGTGCACGCGGGCCGTCACCGAGCCGCCGTCCTCGGCGCGCTCGCAGATGGCGAGCAGCTTGATGGTGCAGCCCATGTTCTTGGCGGAGGCGAAGTCGGCGGCGGTGACCTCGGTCATGCCCTCGCGGTAGACGTCGTCGAGCCGCACCCGGGAGTGGAAGGCGATGCCGGCGAGGATGGCGGCCTTGGCGGCGGCGTCGAAGCCCTCGACGTCGGCGGTCGGGTCGGCCTCCGCGTACCCGAGCGCGGTGGCCTCGTCGAGTGCCTCCTGGTACCCCGCGCCCGTGCTGTCCATCTTGTCGAGGATGAAGTTGGTGGTGCCGTTGACGATGCCGAGCACCCGGTTGACCTTGTCGCCGGCCAGGGACTCGCGCAGCGGCCGGATCAGCGGGATGGCACCGGCGACGGCGGCCTCGTAGTAGAGGTCCTTGCCGTGCTGCTCGGCGACCGCGTGCAGGGCGGCGCCGTCCTGGGCGAGCAGGGCCTTGTTGGCCGACACGACGGAGGCGCCGTGCTCGAAGGCGGTGGTGATGAGGGTGCGGGCGGGTTCGATCCCGCCGATGACCTCCACCACGACGTCGATGTCGTCGCGCTTGACGAGCGCGGTGGCGTCGGTGGTGACCAGCTCCGGGTCGATGCCCTCACGGACCTTCGAGGGCCGCCGTACGGCGACACCGGCCAGCTCGACCGGGGCGCCGATCCGCTGGGCGAGGTCGTCGGCGTGCGTCGTCATGATGCGTGCCACCTCTGAGCCGACGACCCCACAGCCCAGCAGCGCCACCTTCAGCGGACGCGTACGCATCATCCGACCTCGTTTCCTCATACCGTCTACGGTTGGACCAGTCTCACTCACCGGACGGGAGTTTCTACCCTTCGTCCGGATCGTGAGACATCTATTTCATTGTGTGGTGATGGCAGACAGGAGATCTTCCTCCTGCCCCGTCCCCCGCGCCATCGCCTGCGTCATCCCCTGCGCCATCCGCCCGTCATCCGACGTCGAGCCGGAGCAGGTCCTCCTCCGTCTCCCGCCGGACGATCACCCGGGCCGCGCCGTCCCGCACCGCGACGACGGGCGGCCGGAGCACGTGGTTGTAGTTGCTGGCCATGGAGCGGCAGTAGGCGCCGGTGGCCGGTACGGCGATGAGGTCACCGGGTGCCAGGTCGCCCGGCAGGAACGCGTCCTTCACCACGATGTCCCCGCTCTCGCAGTGCTTGCCGACGACACGGGCGAGCATCGGCTCGGCCTCGCTGGTCCGGGACACCAGGGCGACGCTGTACTCGGCGTCGTACAGCGCGGTGCGGATGTTGTCGGACATGCCGCCGTCGACGGAGACGTAGGTGCGGAGGTTGTCGAGGGGCTTGATGGTGCCGACCTCGTAGAGCGTGAAGGCGGTGGGGCCGACGATGGCCCGCCCCGGCTCCACGGAGATCCGCGGCGTCCGCAGCCGGGCCGCCTCGCACTCCCGGGTCACGATCTCGGTGAGCGCCTTGGCGATCTCGTGCGGCTCGCGCGGGTCGTCGTCGCTCGTGTACGCGATGCCGAGCCCGCCGCCGAGGTCGATCTCGGGCAGCTCCACACCGTGCTCGTCGCGCACGTCCCTGAGCAGCCCCACCACGCGGTGCGCGGCGACCTCGAACCCCGACATGTCGAAGATCTGCGACCCGATGTGCGAGTGGATCCCGATGAGTTCGAGCCCGTCGAGCTGCAGCGCCCGCCGCACGGCCTCCGCGGCCTGCCCGCCGGCCAGCGGGATCCCGAACTTCTGGTCCTCGTGGGCGGTGGCGATGAACTCGTGGGTGTGCGCCTCGACCCCCACGGTGATACGGATCTGCACGCGCTGCCGCGTGCCGAGCTCCTGCGCGATGTGGGCGACCCGCACGATCTCCTGGAAGGAGTCGAGCACGATCCGCCCGACCCCGGCCTCGACGGCCCGGCGGATCTCCCCCTCCGACTTGTTGTTGCCGTGGAAGGCGATCCGGTCGGCGGGCATCCCGGCAGACAGCGCGGTGGCCAGCTCACCACCCGAACACACGTCGAGGTTGAGCCCCTCCTCGTGCAGCCAGCGCACGACGGCCCGCGACAGGAACGCCTTGCCGGCGTAGAACACGTCGGCGTCCGGTCCGAACGCGGTGCGCCAGGCGCGCGCCCGGGCCCGGAAGTCGTCCTCGTCCAGGACGTAGGCGGGGGTGCCGAACTCCTCGGCGAGGGTCTTCACGTCGACACCGCCGACGGTGACGACACCGTCGGCGTTCCGGCCGACGGTCTGGGCCCACACCTTGGGGTCGAGGGCGTTGAGATCGGTGGGCGGGGCGGCGTAGTGCCCCTCGGGCAGGACATCGGCGTGCCGGGGCCCGGCGGGGTGCGCGGAACGGCTCATTGCTCTTGGGCTCTCTCAGAGGTGATCGGGTGCGTCGATGCCGAGCAGGGACAGGCCGCCGGCCAGCACCGTCCCGGCGGCTTCGGCGAGGGCGAGCCGGGCGCGGTGGGCGGCCGAGGGTTTCTCGTCGCCACGGGGCAGCACGGTCGGCAGGAACGGCAGCGCGGCATCGGCGACGGTGACGAGGTGCCGGGCGAGCCGGTCGGGGGCGCGGTGGACGGCCGCGCCGCTGAGGATGCGGGGGTAGTCGGCGAGGGCGGTGACGAGACCGTCCGGGGCGTCGGGAACGTCGCCGGGCACGGCACCGAACCCGAGCCGCCCCGCGCCCCGGCCTGCGGCCCGCACCCGGGCGTGCGCGTACCGCACCCGGAACAGCGGATTGCTCTCCCGCTGCACGAGATGGTCGGCGGTGATCCTCGGCCGGTCGTGCGCGGCGGGATGCAGCAGCGCCCACTGGGCGGCGTCCGGCCCGAGCGGCGCGGGGTCCTCCGGCGCCGGAACGGGCCGCAGGCTGACGGGCTCCCCGTGCTCGACCTCACCGCGCCCGCCCTGACTGGCGACGATCCTGACCACCGCGTCGGCGACGACCTCGGCCCGCACGTCGTACGGCACCCGCAGCGCGACGACCCGCCCGGCGAGGGTGTCGCCGTGGCCGTAGGCGGCCCCGAGACCGCGGATCTCCCCGACGAGGGTCGCCGTCGGCGAGGAACCGGAGGCGAGGGAGATGTTGAGGAACCCGGGCCCGGTGACGACGACGTCCTCGACGCCGGCGCACTCCGCGAGCCGGGGCACCAGGATCTCGGCGACCTGCAGCGGCGACTGCCCGGCCGGGCGGGCGAGCTGGAGCGCGACGTTGGTGGCGTAGTCCCCGCACCCGCCGGGCCCCGGCGGCGTCACGACGACCCGCTCCGGCACGGTCACGCTGAGCTCGCCCTCGTCCACGGCACGGCGCACCGCGCGCAGCACGGTACGGGAGAGCTCGACGGGGGTCACGGGACAAGCGTAGGGGAGGGAGGGGGTGGGTATGCGAGCCGGTTTGGCCGGGGTTCCGCTATGTGGACGGCGTCCTGTGGTGATCCCCGCACGCCTCCCGGCCGCCCGGGGTCACGGACAGACGGGGTTCCCCCCGGCCCGCTCCCTGGAAAACTGGACCTCGCCGGAAAACTGGACCTCACCCGGGAACTGCACCTCGCCAGAGAACTGGACCCCGCCAGAGAACTGGTCCTCGTCGCCCACGCCCCCGCTCCCCCCGCTCTCCCCACGCTCCCCGTCGCCTGCGCCTCGCCGCCGCTCGATGAGCTCCCGCACCAACTGGACGAGTTCGGCGGGCTCGAAGGGCTTGGCGAGAAACGCGTCGACACCGACATCGAGCCCGGTCTCGACCTCGTACTGCGTGCACGCGCTGACGATGGCGAGCGGAAGATCGCGGGTTCGGGGGTCGGCACGCAACTGAGCGGCGGTCCGCAGCCCGTCGAGCCGCGGCATCACGACGTCCAGAGTGATCACGTCGGGACGCACCCGATGCACGACATCCAGACACTCGGCACCGTCGGCCGCGGTCACGACCTCGATACCCTCCAGTTCGAGATTGACCCTGATCAGCTGCCGGATGACCTTGTTGTCGTCCACAACAAGCACCCGGCCCGACGCCCCTGGCACAACTCGAGAGTAGGTCCGGACCGGCCACCGCGTCCGGGTTTTCCCGACTTCCGCCCGCTGCGGGCGAGCACCCCCACGAAACCCGTTCCTGATCACCCCGAACGAGCTGGTAGTGTTCTACCCGTCGCCGCGAGCAACAGCTCAACGCCAGACGCCCCCGTAGCTCAGGGGATAGAGCAACGGCCTCCGGAGCCGTGTGCGCAGGTTCGAATCCTGCCGGGGGCACTCGCCGAGGATCAGCAAGAATCAAGCGCTGACCAGGGCGGATGCCTACAGAAGAGGGCGGGAGTCAGTCTCACTGACTCCCGCCCTCTCTCGCTGTTCGCGCACCATCTGCGATACACGCAACACAGCTCCGATGCCCCCTCTGACCGGGCCCGCCCGGCTCCTCGCCGCCGGCCGACGCCGCTGCCTCACCTCGCATCGGCCCTGGACTGACGTGACCACCGAAGCCCTGGACCGGCTCCGCTAGCCCCCTGACTGACCAGCACCTTCCCGTTCCTGCATGCAGCACCAGCCCACTGGAACCGTGAAACCCTGCGCACGCCCAAGCCACAACCGGGCCATCAGCCCGTCAAGTCTTTAAAAATCCCCATTCCACACTCACAACAAAGGGCCCGTTAGTGAAGTCGACGGACCCATTGCGTTAGTCGCTGTTAGAGAGCTTCCAGGAATCCCCCAAGATCGGTGCCACTGAGGTCAGACTTCTGCATTCTGGATGCCACCCGCCAGTTGTTTGTCTTCCGCCATGCCCTGTTCGATGAATCCGCCAACTTCTCGTACGGGTCTAGCGCCCTGGCCGAATCGCCGAATTCTTTCTTCACAGCATCGTCGGTGAAGTAGTTTTCTAGGGCTCGCCGTTCAAGGACGAGCCCGGGGATGTTCAGTTCGTTACACACGTCCACGAAGGCTTGACGTGTGGGCTCCAAGGGATCGCCCTCGTCGAGTCGTTCACTGTCGATCAGGTAGTGAACGTCACCACCAATCCGCAGCAACTCTGCAAGCTCTTGCTGGGAATCTCCCCGAATGAACTCCGCACCGTGCAACGGGACCATGAGCACCTCATGCTCCTTGTCGTAGAGACGAAGGAACTGCATGAGTGCGCGTAGCTCCGTTTTGCCCTCCACAAGTAGAACCTTGCTGAAACCCAGCTCCGGCCGACTATCGAAAGACAGTTGGCCAAGCAGTGTCACCAGGTCTTGATTGTCCTCGTACAACCGCAGGATTGCAGTGCCACCCTTTGGCTTTTCCAGAGTGTAGATAGTGTCGGCTGCCGTTCGAGCCAGACCCAAACTATGCGTTGCAAAAATGACACCGTGCTCTGTGTATCGAGCCAACGTCTGGAGGAAGTCGAGTTGGAGCGACGCATGCAGGTTAAGCTCTGGTTCATCAATGAGTAGCAGCTTAGGCCTGCGCACCAGCACGTTCACCATGACCACAATGAAGTGGGCCAAGCCTGCCCCGAGTTCGCTGAGGCGGTAGCTCTTTCCATCAACCATGAGCTGGAGCGTATTTCCAGCCGCGTTAATCTCCAGCTGTTCGTAGCCAAAGATGCGCCGAAGCTCCTCCGTCATCTCATAGACAGCCTCGTTTTGGTCAGGGTTGCCCCCAGTCTTGAAGTTATTGAAGGCACTAATGAACAATTCACCCGTTTGGATGTCGTAGTAGTGATTGTTACTTCCGACATGGATGGCGTTGCGAAACGGACCAATGTACATCGTGTCCGCAAGGATATCCATCGCTGCCATCAAGGGAGCGAGGAAGCCATCAGTGGATGCCGTCACGGCATCCGCATCAGCGAATGAAGCACCAGACAAGCTGAGGCTCGCGGCTGCGCCGTTGCCGTATTGAGCTGACAGGATCACTGGCTTTCCATCTTCATAAAACGGTCCAGCAGGCCCATCGTGAACAATGATCTCAATGCCCATGGGTCGAGTGCTGCCAGCCCGAACCGCTCGTTCACCCGCGAGTAGATTGGGCGCCCAAATCGATTGCTGACCGGAGGATAGAAGCAATCGAAGCTGCGAGCCGTTACGTGATCCCAAGAGGGTGAAGAGCTGCCTGACCTCGTACGGGAACCTGAGCAGCGAACTCTTGCCGGAGTTGTTGGTGCCGACCAGCCCAGTGAAGCCGTTTTGGACTCGAAACACCGCGGGTTGATCGCCGAAGCAACGGTAGTTCTTGATTCTGAACTCAACGTCAAGCATGCCCGCAGTGTAGCGGCAGACTTCGGCGTTTACTACCGGTTTCCCGAACGCATGACGCGCAGAAGTGTGCAATTTGTTTGACTTTTCGAGCGGGTCCTTTACACGTACAGCAGTTATGGCACGAAAAGAAATAACTCAACCAGAACCATCCCCAGTCAGCAGACGTATCGGAACGCTGCGCCGCAAGCCACTCGTTGTTTACCGACCGCGGCTAAAGGCTGTCCCGCGATGATCGACTGACGTGGCATGGTCAGCATCGAGGATGCCCACCTTGGGTGGGCCTATCCGGCAAGCGCGAGGTTGTACAGGCAGGCGAAGCCAAGCATCGCGTGATGAACGCCGTCGCCTTTCGACTGGCAGTCGCGGAGGATCTTTAAGCTCTTCATACGGGCGAACATGTGCTCGACACGGGCACGGATCCTGCAGTGTGAACGATTGTGCTCCTCTTTCCAGGCCAGGAGTTCGGCCTGGCCTGTTTGACGGCGGTGCGGGATCACCAGGCCAGTTCCGCGGTAGCCGCCGTCAGCGATCACCGTGCTGTTGCCGACGGCGGCCTTCGCTCCGGACAGCTCCCATGCCGTGCAATCGTTGCGGTTGCCGCGCAGAGGCTGGCCGACAGTGACGACGAGCCGTGTATCGGCGTCGATGACGACCTGGTGGTTGGTGGAATACCGGTAGTTTTTCGACTGCTCGGCCACCGTGTGGTCGCGTGTGGGGACCAGGGTGACGTCCACGATGAGCACGATGTCCTTGCGGAACCGTCGGCGCGGCAATAGAGCGAGAAGTGGCGCGAGGTGGTTGATGATCCGGGCGACCGCAGACTTCAAGATTCCGAATAGCAAAGCGAGTTGGCGCAGCGTCAAGCTGGTACGCCAGTACGCTTCAACCAACAGGACGCGGTCCGGCAGGTGAAGGCTCCAGGGCCGACCTCGGCGGATCATGTCCGATCCCTCGTGGCGCAGGGCGGTCACCAGTTTGCCGAAGCAGAGCGGGCTCAGCCCGGTGAACGGGCCTATCCAGGAGGGCTGTGACGCCGTGATCAAACCAGCCACAACGCGATCATGTCATCACGTCGGCCGGGGACAGATGCTCACCTTCTTCTCCAGGTCAAAAAGGTGGTTCGCTGCTGCAGCCGCCCGCCCACAGGTCCTCGTTTTGCTCGTCATGCAGCGAACCCGAGTCTTGTCCCCAGGACTTGAGGCCACGGCCAGCGATGAAGCGATACGAACGACTGTCGCTGGTGGCCAGCACATCACGGACCAGCGGTGTGAGAAGGGCACGTTGCCCAATGAGCTCCGGGGCGTCCAGGAGCGGAACAGCCGCAGCAAGGGCTGCTTCCTGAACAGCAAGGGCCGGAGCATGGAGGAAAGCAGAGACGGCCTGGAAGAGGTCGGGGCGCAGCGCCCGGATCTGGACGGACTCCGGATACTCGTCCAGGCAAAGCCCCACACGCGCCATGTGAGTCTCTGCCTCGCTGTCGACCTCGGTGGCCACCGACTTGACCCAGTCCAGCAAGGCGGCGCGCAACGGAAGGACCCGGCCGTCGCGGTCGGCCAACAGGGTGCCCGTGCGCGGGTCACTGAGGATCTTCGCCACATATGCCGCCGCATGCACGGTCGCTGAGTAGATCGTGTTCTGGTGATGCACCGGATCGTCGAGGTGCCGCAGGGCCCTGGCCTGCGTGCCGACGTCATCCGCCAGCAGGCCGGCCAGCAGACCAGGCGTTCCTGCGGCCGTCCCACAGGCATGTTCGAGCGAAGCCCAGTCGGTCCCCGCCAGCAGATCCCGCGGGTCTGGCAGCAGACCCTCAACGTCCGTGATCGTCACGCATCGAGTATGGCTGTTGCTCCCACCACTGCCCCAGCCACCTCATGCGCATAGCGGGACAACCTTTACAGGTCGTCTCACAACCGCGGTGGCCAGAGCGCGAACGTCCCGCCCCCTTCGGGGGAGCAGGAGGGCGCCGCCGACGTCCGTTGACCTGGACTCGCTACCGACGGGCTGCAACACCCCGAACCGCGGGTGTTGGAGCCCGTCGGCGAAGCCGACCTTTCAAAGGGCGCAGGCGCCGGAGGCGACTTCCGACTTCGCACTATCTGCGATACAGGAATCCGCTGGTCAGAGCCGATTCACAAACCGAACTCTGATTGCGCTCCGGAACCGTGTGCGCAGGTTCGAATCTTGCCGGTGGCACTTCGCTTGAGGTGCCGACAGACCCCATGACCAGCCAGATGGCTGAGTGCGGGGTCTTGTTGTTTGTGCAGGCGGATGCGGTCGAAAGCAGCGGTTTGCCAGTGATCACGTTGTAATAGCGTGTTGATCTTGAGGGGCTTCGCGGCAGGTCAGAACGGGTTCCGTAGCCTCACGTCGGCCGGACACGAACCGAGGCTGGGCCTGGCCGCTCGATCCCAAGGTGGCCCCTGTCGATACGGCTGCCCACGACAGGGCCGCGCGAAAGGTAACAACTGATGCGATCTACGGCGGCTGATTCCTCTTCGGAGGAAGATGCGGCCAATACGCCGTTCGGCAAGGCATCACGGGGTGGGGATGACACAGGGTGAGCTTGAGCGGGAGCCAGGAAGCGCCGCGCCCACAGCACGCGAGATCCGCGAAGCTTGGGCAGCGGAGGCGTACTCCATCCTCATAGGCGTCGCGTGCACGTACCACGCTGTGATCACTTACAAGGAGCTGGCTGAGGAGATCCAGGACAGAACGGGTTTCCGCACCAAGGTCCACCTCCGCCACTGGATCGGCGCCACCCTTGGCAGAGTGGTCCGCGAGGCGCACGACCGTGGTGATCCGCCGCTGACAGCACTCGTCGTTCACAGCGACGACGGCATGGTGGGGACCGGCTACCGAGAAGTCTTGGAAGCCGCTGGAGAACCGCCGGTAGAGGACGTGTTGGAGCGAGAGCAGCATGCCGCTGACTCGCGACTCGCTTGCTACCGCCGTTTCGGAGCAACCTTGCCGCCCGACGGTGGCGTTCCCGCCCTTGCCCCCAGATATCAGGCTGCCATCGAGCGCCGACGTGAGCGCACCGAGAAGCCCCCACAAGTCTGCGGCAACTGCTTCGTTCAGCTCCCTGCGACGGGCGTTTGCGACTCGTGCGGTTAGGGCGCGTCGGGCGAATCTTGGCTTGGCAGTGCTCGGGCCCCCTCCGGTTGGAGTGGGGAAGGGTCCACCTAGGCTTCAGCCATGCTGCTGGTCAACGGCGGAGAAGCCGTAGCTGACGCTTCCGTACTGCGCACGGGGGGAGTGCCACTCGTCCCGGATGGCTTCGTCTGGCCGCACTGCCGCGAATGTGACGAGCCTTTGCAGTTCCTCGCCCATCTGCCTCTCGACCTGGGAGCAGTCGCGGTCTTCTTTTGCCAGAGCGATCCGGGTATGTGTGACGACTGGGACGCCACCGCCGGCGCCAACCGCGCCTTCGTGTTCAGAGGTCGGCTAGCAGCGGCCACCGTTCCCGCCGAGGGCGAGACACTGCTCGGTGCGGTGACCGCCCTGCGCCCCCGCCCAGCCGACACCCCAACCGCGGAACCGGTTCTGGGACGGCTGGGCAGCGAACCCGACTGGCTCCAAGGTGACGAGACCCCCGACTGTCCCTCCTGCACAACCCATATGACATTCACGGCCGAACTCGAAGAAGGATCCGACTTCGCGACCTCCGCCAACTTCGGCGGAGGTGGCCGCGGCTACGTCTTTCACTGCGCCCCCTGTAGCGAGGCCGCCTTCCTCTGGCAGCCGTGAAGACCACCTGACAGCTCATGTGCGGAGCCAGAGTCGGATCGCTGCGACAGTGACGGTGCCGTGGAAGGCATGGGCCCGCTTGTCGGCTCAAAGACCCGCCGGGCAGGCCCCTAGCCACCGCGCGTCGGCTGAAGTCAGTCAAGGCAGAGGCCCCGGACTTCACATAGTCCGGGGCCTCTGCCTGTCGATCATGTTCTGGTATCAGTCGGTACTGCCGCCCCTTCCCCCCAGACTCTGCATGATCCCGTCGTTCATCTCCTCCTCCTGGCCGTCAACGCACTTCGGGCGCCTCCCCGGACCCGCTCCTTACGAAGTACAGGCAACACGCACGAGCGCAGCGCCCGCTGCAACACCTCCGGAGCACGCCGCCCCCGTCCCGGCTGCACGAGGACGGGAACGACCGTCGCCAGCGCATCCGTCACACTGTCACGCTGCTTGGCAGACGCCTCCGCCCAACGGGCGTCCACGTACTTCACCGCCCTCAACTGACTGCGTTCTCCGCCGCAGGTCAGGGCGCCGGTGGCCCATCGGCCTCATCTGGCCTCCGGAGCGCGCGAGGCGAGCCGACGCTGATCCACTGCCACGTACCCGGCGTGCCGAGACCGCAGGTCGACGGGCGTGTTGTGGACGTGCTGTTTAGGATGAATTGCCCAGTCGCGATGGCGTAGCGCGGCGGTCGGCGCTGTCTGGGGTGAAGCGGCCTCGGTGCCACCGCGGGGCGGTGTACGCCCGGGGCGCCGGGGTCGTGCTGGGACGAAGCGGTCTGAGGGCGGTGGGCTCCACCTGTAGTGGCGTACCCGTGGTGTCAAGGGACAGGACGGTCTCATGATCAACAGGCGGGCCTTCGGTAAAGCACTCGGCGCAGGTGTCGCGGGTACGGCGGCGGCGACTCAGGCGCGGCTGTTCGACGCATCCACCGCCGCGGCCACGACAGCAGGCCACTCCGTGGGAAGCGCGTCGGCAGTCGGTCGGGCTGAGGGGCGCACGTCATTCGACTCGGTGAAACAGGTCAAGGCGGGCGAGCTGGACATCGGCTATGCCGAGTCCGGGCCGGCACACGGTCCCGTGGTCATCCTGTTGCACGGCTGGCCGTACGACATTCACAGCTACGTCGACGTCGCACCGTTGCTGGCCGACGAGGGCTACCGCGTCATCGTTCCCTACCTGCGCGGCTACGGCAGCACGAGGTTCCTGTCGGCGAAGACCTTCCGAGACGGCGAGCAGGTGGCGACCGGCCTCGACCTCATCGCCCTGATGGACGCCCTGAAGATCCAGAAGGCGCTGCTCGGCGGCTTCGACTGGGGGGCGCGTACGGCCGACGTCGTCGCGGCGTTGTGGCCAGGACGCTGCAAGGCCCTGGTCTCGGTCTCCGGCGACCTCATCGTCAACCAGAAGCAGCAGCAACAGCCGACGCCGCCGGCCGCCGAGCGAGCGTTCTGGTACCAGTACTACTTCACCACCGCCCGCGGAGAGCGGGGCCTCACGAAGTACCGGCACGACCTCGCCAAGCTGATCTGGCACGACGCCTCCCCCACCTGGCACTTCGACGACGCCACGTTCGACCGGACCGCCGCGGCCTTCGACAACCCGGACTACGTGAGGATCGTGATCCACAACTACCGCTGGCGCCTCGGTCTCGCCAAGGGGAACCCGCGCTACGCCGGCCTCCAGGCGAAGCTGGCCGCGGAACCGGCCATCGCGGTACCGACCGTAACGCTCGACGGGGCGCTCGACCCGTTCGTCCCGCCGGGCAACGGCTCGGCGTACCGCAAGAAGTTCACCGGGCCCTACATCCACCGCAGGCTCGAGGGCATCGGACACAATCTGCCCCAGGAGGCACCGCAGCCGTTCGCCCAGGCGGTGATGGACGCGGACCGCCTCTGAGGAAGTGCCGACTGGATCGTGGCGCGGGTGTCGCCCACAGCGCGGTCGGGCACCGGGCCGCGCAGGAAGTGCCAGGCGCCGGACGCGAGTGGGAAGCCAGCGGCGTACTCGGCTTCTCGGTCTGAGCTCGGTACGTGATGTCAGTGGGGCGGTCTAGCGTGATCGCATGCCACTCGATGACGCGCTGACGGCCCGGATGGCCGAGCCGGACTTCTGGCCGGTGTACCTCTTCGAGGACGACGCACCCGACGTCTACGACGAGGACGCCGAGGACCAGGAGTCGCTGGTGGCCCGGTTTCAGCTGGGTGGCGGTTTCGCGCTGGTCCTCGACCTGACGCTCGCGCTGGAGTACGTCGATCTCGCCCTGGCGGCCCCCGGCCTTCCGGAGCCGGTGACGGTCGGATGGGACGACCAGGCCCACTTCCACCCGCATGTGATGCCGTGGCAGGAACTGGACCTGCTGTGCCGGGCGGTCGCCCTGCACGACCCGGAGCTGCGACACCCCGGGCCGATGCTGGCGCTGCTGTGTCGCTTCGCGTTCCTTGCCGACGGGGACGACCTGGACGGGGTCACGCCGCTGGTGGACGCGGCGTTCGGGCTGATGCGGTCCGGGGGCGGGGAAGGCGGGGTGCGGGCGGAGACCCGCGACTGGTTCGATCTGCGGGATCTGCGGGGCACCGGGGTTGCCTGGACCAGCCGGGCCGACGGCCACCGGGCCGTCGACCAGTACCACCGCGACGGTCTGCCGCTGTACTCGCTCCGTGCGCCGGACTCGGAGGACTTCCCGTTCGCCGGATGGTCAGCGCTGCTCGCCCGGGCCCGAGAGCGCATCGATACAGCGGCCGGGGACCGCGCGCTCAGGGCTCCGGCCGTACGGCAGGCCCTCGACCGCTGCACCGCGCCCGACGGCTACGAGCACCTGGCAGCGCTGGCCGACGCGCTGACCGCCGTCGGGTACACCCATCCCGTACTGATGCGTGCGGTCACGCAACCCGGTCACCGGGCGGAGGCCTGCTGGGCCGTCGAGACCCTGAGCGGCCTGCCGCAGGGCGAGCTCATGCCCCGCTGGTTCGGCCCGAGTCCGCTGGCCGACAGCGGATCCTGGCGGCTGTCGCTCACCCTTCCCGGGGCGGAACGTCCGTGGCGCTTCGGCCAGCAGGTCGCCGAGGAGCTCAGGACCGCCCTCCAGGAAGCCGGCCTCGGCCGAGCGGAAGTCGGTGGCAGCATGTCGCGGCCGGAGGGCGGCGGCTACGTCCACGTGGAAGACCACCTCGACGTCCTGATCCGCGACGACCTCGCCCTCGGCGTGACGATCATCGCCCGGGTCCTGCACAGCCATCGTGCCGCAGAAACCGCCACCCTCCGGCATGCCGGAAAGAAGGACGCGGTCATACCCCTCCGGTTGCCGACCTGACGGCCGGCCTCCCGGCCGAGGCGCACATGTGCTGGGACCTGGTGCGCCGGTGCGCGGTGCGCTGGTGGGCGGTGCGCTGGTGGGCTGGTGGGCTGGTGCGCTGGTGCGCCCCAGCAGACGCGGCACCGGTGACCTGCTTGCGTCAGAAACCTGGGAAATGACTCACCCCAAATATGGCATTTGTGGCAAGATGTGATATGTGGTTTGGGCGCTGAAGACAGGCGAGAGGAGTGCATCATGATCGCCAAGTTGCTCGGCAAGCTGTCCTTCACCCGCCACTACGGTGCGTACGGGGCCCACGAATGGGATGCGTACGTCGGCGACGACCAGGACTGACCGCAAGGCCGGCGGGCGCCCCAGGGGCGCCCGCCGGTGCGCAGTCGTCTGTCGACGACAGGGACGGTCTCATGGGGCAAGAGAAGGAGCCGCCGCGGTTGCCCGACGGCGGCTTCGCGGCCTGGAGCCGCGACCGGCTGGGGTTGGCGCGCCGTGGCGCTGAGGAGTGCGGGGACGTCTGGGAGCTGGAACCCGGCGTCTACGTGGCCGCCGCGGCCGGACCCTGTGAAGCGGTTCTGCGCCGCGCCCACGACTTCCCCAAGGCATCGTCGCCGCTCTTTCCGCCCCTGAACCTGAAGCGGTCGAGCGGAGCACCGGCACCGACACCCGAGGAGCGTGCGTACGCTCACGCCGCGCGCATGCGCGGACTGCGTGCGCAGGCGGTTGCCGCACGGATCGGCGAGATCGCGCCACGCAGCGCCCGTTTTGCCGACCAGTGGCCAACGGGCCAGGACATCGAGATCCTGCCCCCGGTCCGGCACACCCTGGCGGAGATCGGCGTGAGTTATCTCTTCTCCGAAGACGCGCCCGCCCTGCTGCCCCATGCCGCACAGCTCTTCCTCGCCCGGGAGGTGCTCGTACGTCCCTCGCGGTGGGTGTGGCCGCGCTGGGTGCCCACACCGGCACGGCGGTTCCGCACCCGTCAGCAGGTCGCCTTCACCGAGGCTCTGCGGCCCGTCGTCCACCGGCGTCGTTCATCGGGCCGGCTCGGTGACGACATGCTGGGACAGATGCTCCGGCCCTCCCCGCACTACGGCCTGCTGCCGGAGGAGGCCGTCCTCGACACGCTCCCCGGAATCACCGTCGCCACCTTCGAGACCCCTTCCCGGGCAGCCGCCTGGATCCTGCTCCAGCTGGCCCGGCACCCCCGGGCAGCGGACCGTGTCGCGGCCGAGGCCGCCGTGCTGCCCGCGGATCCCGCCGCGACGACCGGTTCCCACCTCGCCGGCCTGCGATACACCCAGGCGCTGGTGAGTGAGGTGCTCCGGCTGTACCCCCCGAGCTGGCTCCTGACCCGGCAGGCTCCGCGGCAGACCCAGCTCGCCGACTACACCATCGGGGCCGGATCGACCGTTCTCGTCTGCCCCTACACCGCTCACCGCGATGCGCGGGAGTTCTCGGAGCCGGACCGGTTCCGGCCCGAGCGTTGGCTCGGTGATGTGGGCTCGCCGGAGAAGCCCGGGCTCTTCCTCGCTTTCGGTACCGGGCCGCACGGCTGCGAGGGAACGTCTCTGGCCATGGCGATGCTGACGCTCCTGACCGCGCAGACCGCCCGCCGCTACCACCTGAGCGAGCCGCCCGGGCCGGAGCCCGGCTACCGGGTCACCACCCTCGAAGGTCTCGCACCTGTCGGCCTGCGCCTACGCGCCACCTCGCGCGACTGAGGGCGGTCCGGGGACGGCTGACCGGTTCATGCGTCGCTCATCATCGTGGGTCGCTGGTCGAACTCCTCGGCGAGCACCCCCATCATGACGAGGTCGTGGTGTCGGCCGGCGAAGTAGACGTGTTCCCGCAAGCGCCCCTCCTCGGTGAAGCCGAGCCGACGGAAAAGGGCCAGTGACGCCTCGTTCTGGGCGAAGATCGCCGCCAGGCATTTGTGATAGCGCCGCTCGGCGAACATGAAGCGCAGCAGCAGCGCCACGGCTTCTGTCGCGTAGCCCCGGCCCCGGTGGTCGGCGCCGATCATGACGTCACACTCGAACCAGCCTGAGCGAGGGCCGGTGCGATGCGAGCCGACCGCGCCGACCAGCTCTCCCGTGGCCGTCGCCTCGACGGCCAGCCGGAAGCGGTCGTCATCGGGCTCGGCGACGGCCTGCTCCTTCGCCCAGGCCCGGTAGGTCTCGGCGGACCTCGGCAGATCCGGCCGGCTTCCTCGCCGCCCGTCATCGTCGGCGAAGCGCATGAACGCCGTCCAGTCTTCGGGCTCGACGGCGCGCAGGCGGACCCGATCACCGGTCCAGGACGATGCCATGCCCCATTTGATCACGCTGCCGCGCGCGCGGGGCCGAGTGGCACACCGAGGCGAATGCCGCGACGAACCGTTGAGCGGCTGAACCTCCGGAGCGGGCGTCGCGTATGAATCCGCAGGGACGGCTCTGGCTCTGTGCCACGGGACACAGGACAGGACGGATGGGCGGAAGGAGAGCACCGTGCCTACACCGGACGCGCCGGACGCACCGGATGTACCGGATGTACCGGACGACCCCACCACGCTGGAGCCCATCCGCGTGCTGCGCATGCGCAACACCGACGCGCTGGCCCGGTTGCTCGACGACATACGCCAGGACAAGGACTACCGCGGTCACGAGACCGCGCCCGCTCCCGACCCTCACGCCCCGGCCGACGGCAGGACGGAGCGGTTCCCCCCAGTCGACGGCGGCACCCTCCCGCCGCATCCGGTGGACCAGTCGCGCCTGGGTCCCGGGCAGCGCCGGGCGGCCGTGGGGATCGCGGTCGTCGCGGCGGCCGTCGTCGGCTTGGGCTGCTCTCTCCTGATCCCCGGCGCCGGCGAGGCCGGCCCGTCCACCCCGGCAGCGAGTGCGTCGGCGACTCCGACGTCGACCGCCTCGGGCGCGATCGGGGCCTCCGACGTCCTGGCCAACCCCGGCTTCGAGTCGGGCGGCCTCTCCCCGTGGAACTGCGCCGGGAACCCGGGCTCGATCGTCTCCTCCCCTGTCCACGCGGGCTCCAAAGCCCTCCAGGGGACGGTGAGTTCGCGTGACACCGGGCAGTGCGACCAGCGCGTCGCGGTACGGCCGGACACCACCTACTCGCTCAGCGGCTGGGTCCGCGGCTCCAACGTCTACCTGGGCGTGAACGGCGGCGCCTCCACCTGGGCCACCTCCCCCTCCGGATACAGCCGCCTGACCGTCTCCTTCACCACGGGCACCTCCCAGACCACCGCGACAATCTACGTACACGGCTGGTACGCGCAGGGCGGCTACTACGCCGACGACATCACCCTGAACGGGCCCGCCGGCGGTGACCACGCCTAGTGCCCTGTACGAAGGGCCCGCAGATCCACAGGCGTTCCGGCTACGGGGTAGGAGCGAAAGGGTTTCCCTGTGACGCCGGTGGGCCGTCCCACCACACCGTCGGTGGTGGGACGGGAACCCAGTCCGGGCCGCGGTGGTCCAGCCACCATCTGCCGATGGTGTGGAACTTCTCCTCGAAGTTGCGGTCCCAGCTGAGGAATCCGGTCATCGGGGCCCGGAGGCGGGTGTGACGGCCGCCCGCTTCGTAGATCACGACGTTCCTGCTGCCGAGGATCGACTCGATCCGGATGGCCTGGACGTTCGACCACGGGACGGTCCGGCGGCGGAAACCGTGCGCGACGGCCGCCGACGGGGTGAGGGTGACCCCGAAGCGCCACGAGGTGATCAGCACCAGGGGAAACACGACACCCCAGATGATCAGTCCCGGGATGAGTAGGGGGTCCAACGAGCCCCGGTCCAGCCAGAACAGGACCTGGGACGTCGTGACGGCACCGAATCCGGGCAGCACGGGCAGCAGCCGCTGCAGGCTCGTCAACCGGTACCGGATGTGTTCCGGCGGCGTAGCCGCGGTCGCGGCCTGCGATTGCTCCACCCGTCCCCGTCCCTCGCGCCACGTGGCCTGCGCCGCCCCGTCAGCGCCAGGACAGCATGGCGGATCAGAGGAACGCTGTCCACGAGGGGGCTGTCCACGAGGAGTTGCCCACGAGGGGGCTGTGGGCGCCGGGAGGTCGGGGGCATGATGACGCTATGAATGCATGGCTGAGCACCCGGAGCACATGGCTGCTCGTACTGCTCCTGTGGGCGATCACGCTGACCGGCGCCCTGCTCGGGACCGCGTTCGCCCGAGCCTTCCTTGAGCACCCCCCGCTCGCACCCTTCGCCTCTCACCTCCCGATGGTGGCGGGCGGCACCTTCTTCGCCGCCGTCTGCGGCGCCGGGGGGCTGCGGCGTCGCCAACGCCTGCGGGACCAGCGAGGTTGAGCCGGCCGCCCCGCCCGCCGATCGCCACCGATCGCCACCGATCGCCGCCGATCGCCACCGGTCACTTGCCGGGTGAGTCCGGGCGGGGCGCGACGATGTCCAGGACGGCCATCATGCCCATGTCCTCGTGGTTGAGGATGTGGCAGTGCACCACGGTCCGCCCGGTGAAGTCGGTGTAGTGGATGCGGAGGACCGCCTTGCCGCGTACCGGCACGTCGATGGTGTCGTACCAGGCGTGGGACGGGTCGTGGGGTTTCCCGTCGACGCTCATCAACTGGAACTCGTTGGTGTGGATGTGGAAGGAGTGGGTCTCGTCCGTGTCGTTGCGGACGGTCCACTCCTCGACGGTGTCGAGGGTGCCCGTGAAGTCGGTGCGGTGCGGGTCGTACATCCGGCCGTTGATGTAGAACTCCGTGCCCGCCTTGTTCTCCGTGAGGACGACGGTCCTGCGGGCGGCGATCCTGGCGTGGCTCAGGTCCTCGTGCGGGGCGATGTCGGTCGGCAGGGTGGCCCGGTGCACGGGTGTGCCGCCGGTGACGACGGTGGCGAGGTCGGCCCGGGGGAACTTGTTTCCGGCCGGGCCGGTGTCGTACGGCAGGGTCTCCAGGCGCGTGACGCCGGGCGGGCCGCCCTGGACCAGGACGTCGAAGCGCGCTCCGGCCGCGATCACGATCGTGTCCTGGTCGTACGCCGTGCGGACGGGGACGCCGTCCTGGGCGATCACGCGGAAGCGGGAGCCGTGGAGGTGGAGCTTGTAGTAGATGTTGGCCCCGATGTTGGCGAGCCGCCAGAGCTGGGTCTCCCCCGGCCGGATCCTGATCACCGGGTTCTGCTGGCCGTTGACCGTACGGTTCGTGGGCGACCCGATCTTGAGCGGGTGCGTCTTGATCGAGTCGCCCTCGACCTGGAAGTCCTTGAACGCGATGGTGTGCTCGGTGATGGCGCGCAGCGCCGGGGGCAGGTGCTGCTGGAGGCCGTCGACCACGATGACGCCCGACTCGCCGCCCGCGACCTGCGGGGCGGACGTCATGTCCGCGTGCGAGTGGTACCAGAACGTGCCGGTCGGGTGGGTGAACGGCAGCTGGTAGCGGTAGTGGTACGACTGCTTGTACTTGAGGGCGACGAAGACGTCGTCGGAGGGGCTGCGCGGCGAGACGTGCAGGCCGTGCGTGTGCAGGTTGGTGTCGGCGTCGATGCGGTTGGTCAGCGTGAGGTCGATGCGGTCGCCGGGCCGTACCCGCAGAGTGGGGGGCATGTACGCCCCGTTGTAGGTGGTGGCGTACAGCCGGCGGTTGCCGACCTGCACCTTCCGGCGTTCCACCACGATGGCCGCCTTCAGGAGACCGTTGCGGCTGACCAGTTCCGGCGGGTCCTGGAGCCGCGGTCCGGCCGGGGGGTCGTGGCCGGCCTCGGGCGCGGGCTGTCGGGTGCCGGCGGGGTCTCCGGCCGGTGTCCGGTCCCCGCAGCCGGCCAGCCAGCCGGTGGCGAGGAGCAGGCCGGCGACCGGCAGGGTCAGCGCGGAACGGATACGGGACCGGGTCACGTCTCTCCCAGGGATGCCGAGCTCAGCCGGTATGTAGGAGGAATGTAGGAGGGGTGACTCGGCCGCTCGGGGTGCCACGCGCACGGAGCGGCGACAAGGTCGCTCCGGGCCGCGGGGCTTCCACACGGATGGCGGCAGCGGCCCCGCCCCCGCGGCCTTGACGCCCGCGCCTCGGACACCCGTGACCCGGACACCCGTGACCCGGATGTCAGATGCTCAGCGCGATCGCGGCGCCGATGCCGCCCAGGCCGAGCGCGACGGCGGCCGGGAGCCAGCCGCCCGAGCGCCAGGGGAAGAACCGGTCGAGGGAGAGCCGGCCCGGGCCGATGGCGGTGAGGGCGAGGGCGACGATGCAGATGGCGACGCTGTACTCGACTCCGCCGTTCTGGATCCACAGGCCGTGGGCACCGCTCACGGTCACCATGGCGTTGATCATCACGCCGATGACGGCGGCGGCTGCCAGCGGGGTGAGCAGGCCGACCGCGAGACCGAGGCCCCCGCAGATCTCGGAGAGGCTGCCGATCACGGCGAAGACCTTGCCCGGGTGGTAGCCGAGGACGTCGAAGCTTCTGCCGGTGGCCGCCAGACCCGGCCCTCCGAAGAGGCTGAAGAGCTTCTGTGCACCGTGGCCCGCCAGCAGCAGTCCGAAGGTCAGCCTGATCAGCAGCAGTCCGCACTCCGCGGCGGACACCCCGGGCAGCGCACCGGCGGCCCGCGTGTCGCCCGGCGGGCCCGAGGTGGTCCTTGCCGCCGTATCGGCGGGCCGGTCCGCGCTCGCCGCGGGGGTGCGCACCTGGGTGAGGGACAGGGCGTGGGTTCGGCCGAGGGGGTGGAAATGCAGTGCACGCATGACGATGCCTTCGCGAACGGGGACAACCTGGCTGCCCGCCGTGCAGCGGGCCTCCCCCCGTCGTCCAGCATTGCGCGACGCATGCGGCATATCTATATAAATTCCGCAATATGCACTATTGCGGATAGCGATAACCGGGCGGTCGGGCGTGGCACCGATCGGCGGCCGACGCGGGCGAGTGCGGGCCGGTAGGGGCTGGTCGCGCAGTTCCCCGCGCCCCTGACGGGGCGCTACAGCCGGCGCCGCTATGGACATGGCGACGGGATCCGAACGGCGCCGTGGTGGCGCACCGTGACTGCCCGTCAGGGGCGGCGGCGCGCCTGGCGGACATGACGCGGCTCGTGGCATGCGGTACCGCACCTCATGCGGAGCGTCTCCGAGAGGAAGCCGTCTTCTTGGCAGCCGCCTTCTTCGCCGGCGCCTTCCTGGCCACGGACTTGTCGGCCACGGCCTTGTCGACCACGGCCTTGCCGGGCGTGGACCTGTCGACCGTGGGCCTGTCGACCGTGGACTTCGTGGCCGCCGCTCCGCCCTCCGCCGCCTTCTTTGTCGTCGTCGTCTTCGTCGTCGTCTTCGTCGTCGTTTTCTTCGCCGGGGGCTGCCTCGCCGAGGACTCCTTCGCCGCCGTCTGCTTCCCCGTCGTGCTCTTCGCCCCGGACGCGGACTTCTTGCTCGGCAGCGGGGTGACCTCCGCCTCCTCGGCCTCGGCCTCGGACCCGGCCGCCTCCCCTCTCGACTCCTTCGCCGCCAGCACGCTCTTCTCCAGGGCCGCCATCAGGTCGAGGACCTTGCCGCCCTGTGCCGGTTCGGGGGTCTCCGGCGGGGACTCGCCGGAGGCCTTGGCGGCGATGACCTCCTCCAGCGCCTCCCGGTACTCGTCGTGCAGGTCCTCCAGGTCGACCTCGCCGAGGGTGTCCATCAGGGCGTCCGCGAGGTCGAGTTCCTTGTCCCGGACGGTGACGTCGACGTCGGGGGCGACGCCCTCGGGGGCGCGGACCTCGTCCGGCCAGAGCAGGCCGTGCATGGCGATGGCGTCGCCGACCACCCGGAGCATGCCGAGGCGCTCACGGCCGCGCAGCGCGTACTTCGCGATGGCCACCTTGTGGCTGCGCTTCAGGGCCTCGCGCAGGAGGGTGTACGGCTTCGCGGCCGGGGCGCCGGAGGCGGCGAGGTAGTAGGCCGCGTCCATCTGGAGCGGGTCGATCCGGTCGGCCGGGACGAACGCGACGATCTCGATCGTGCGGGCGGTGGGGATGGGCAGGTGGGACAGGTCCTCGTCGGTGATCGGGACGATCGTGCCGTCGGCGTCCTCGTACCCCTTGCCGATCTCGGACTGGGTGACCTCACGGTCCTCCAGTTCGCAGAACTTGCGGTACCGGATGCGGCCGTTGTCCTCGGTGTGGACCTGGCGGAAGGAGATCGAGTGGCTCTCCGTGGCGTTCACCAGCTTGATCGGGATGCTGACGAGCCCGAAGGAGATCGCGCCGTTCCAGATGGATCGCACGTGCGGTTTCCCTCCGTCCGAATACCAGGATTTGTATGAGATTGTCATCGTATGACGCCGATCACAGAGGTGGACGGGCGAAGGGTCGCGCTCAGCAATCTGGAGAAGGTGCTGTATCCGGCGACCGGGTTCACCAAGGGCGAGCTGCTGCACTACTACGCGACGACGTCCGCGGTCCTGCTGCCCCATCTGCGGGACCGTCCGGTGTCCTTCCTGCGCTATCCGGACGGTCCCGACGGCCAGGTGTTCTTCACCAAGAACGTGCCGCCGGGTACGCCCGAGTGGGTCACGACCGCCAAGGTGCGCCGGTCGGAGGGGGCGGCGCGGATGGTGCTGGTGCAGGACCTCGCGAGTCTGATGTGGGCGGCGAACCTGGTCGCCGAGTTCCACACGCACCAGTGGCTGGTGGGGACGCCGGACGAGGCCGACCGGATCGTCTTCGACCTGGACCCGGGCGCGCCGGCGACGGTGGTCCAGTGCTGTGCGGTGGCGCTGTGGCTGCGGGAGCGGCTGGCGGCGGACGGGATCGAGGCGTACGTCAAGACGGCCGGGTCGAAGGGGCTGCATCTGCTGGCGGCGGTGCGGGGCGCGTCCAGCGAGCGGGTGAGCGAGTACGCGAAGGGGCTGGCGGTGGAGGCGGAGCGGGCGCTGCCGCGGCTGGTGGTGCACCGGATGACGCGGAGTCTGCGGCCCGGGAAGGTGTTCGTGGACTGGAGCCAGAACGCGGGGCGCAAGACGACGGCCACGCCGTACACGTTGCGGGCGCGGCCGGAGCCGACGGTGTCGGCGCCGGTGACCTGGGAGGAGGTCGCGGAGTGCCGGGCGGCGGGCCGGCTGGTGTTCCGGGCGGGGGACATCGCGCCGCGCCTCCAGGACCACGGGGACCTGCTGGCCCCGCTGCTGGACGCGGGGCGCGCGGCGACGCTGCCCTGAGCGGCTCGGCGCCGGGAAGCAGCGCCCCGGGCAGCCCTGCCCCGGGCAGCCCCGCCCCGGGCAGCCCCGCCCCGAGCGGCCCCGCCCCGGAAAGCTCTACACCCTCCCCCACGTGTTCCGGTCCCGCGCCATCGCGTGCAGGGCCTCCACGTCCGCCGGCTTGAGGACGCCGCCCAGGCGGGACAGGGTGTCCAGGTCCCGGTCGCGGAGGACGTGGACCTCGCGCGGCGGGGCGGTCAGCGTGACGTCCGCCGGTTCGGTGAGGGCCAGCACCGGGCGGACCTCGGCGGTGAGGGCGTACGAGGCCCGGTCGGCGTCCGCCCGCAGGCGGCGCAGCAGCGGCTGGGGGTCACGGCGGCCCAGGGTGACCATCGGATCGGCGACCTGGACCTTCTGCTTGCGGGCGTAGAGGGAGTACACGCAGAACAGGCCGCCCGGCCCGATCAGCAGGTGGTGCAGGCGGTCCCCGCCGGGCAGCGGGAGGGAGTGCAGGGCGTGCCAGCCGGCACCGTCCAGGCGGTCCAAAGCGTCACCGACGGTCTGCTCCGCGGTCAGGGCGCGGCGGCGCGGGTCGGGGCGCAGCCGGTGGGCCGGACCGGGGTCCCGGTCGAGGGCGACCAGCAGCGCCTCGCCGGGGCGGTTGGGCGCCAGGTCGTCGTCGGGGTGCAGGCTCAGCCGGGCCAGTTCGGCGGGGGTGGGTACGGGGGGCGGGCCGATCGTGACCGGGCCGGTCAGGAACGGCCGCAGGGTCTCCAGCACGTCGTCCCGCCGCTCCTCGCTGAGCAGGTTGACCCGGCCGGCCTCCCGGTCGTACCAGGCGATGTTCCTTCCGTCCGTGAGGCATACGTACAGTCGCTCCTGGCCGTGCCGCCAGGCCGGCACGACGCGCAGTCCGCTCATTGCGTCATCACCCCTCGACCATGGGAACAGGCGGGGTGCTCCAGGGGCAAGAACCCCGCTACCTTTGACAGGGGTTTGGCGCGCGCAGCGGGGAGGCGCCGGGTGCGGATCTCTGGGGAGCAGTACGACGTGCCGGCTCCGGACAGTCCCTGGAGCGAGGTGCTGCCCGGTCTGTGGATGGGCGGCCACGAGTTCCGGGCGCGTTCGGGGCGGCTGGAGGCCGCCGTGGTGCGGGACGAGTTCGATCTGGTGCAGAGTCTGCTGCGGCTGCCCGGGCACGGTCCGGCGGCCGGGGTCGAGCACCACGTGTGGCCGATACCGGACGGACCGCTGGACGGCACCCAGCTCGCGGGGGTGATGCGGCTCGCGCGGGCGGCCGGCGAGGCGCTGGACGCGGGGCGGTCGGTGCTGGTGCGCTGCTACAGCGGGTACAACCGGTCGGGGCTCGTGGTCGCGCAGACGCTGGTGTACCAGGGGCGTACGGCCGAGGAGGCGATCCGCCTGGTGCGGGCCAGGCGCTCGCCCTGGGCGCTGCACAACGAGCTGTTCGTGGCCTACCTGCGGGCCGGCCTGTCCACCGCCCGTCTCCTGGAGGACCTCGCCGAGTAGCCTCTCCCGTGCACCGGCGGCCCCCGGGCACAAAAAGGACTTCCCTACAAATCTGCGAATAAGGTGTACGGGGCCTTCCCGGCCATGGACCACCGAACCCGCCGAGCCAGGAGCAGCGTGCCAGCCCGTCGTCCCGTCCGCACCGCCGTGACCACGGCCGCCGTCGCCCTGCTGGCGCTGACCGCGGCCGGCTGCGGCGACTCCGGCGGGCTGCGCGGGGCCGGGGCGGCACCGACCGCGGTCAGCCCCGCGAAGCTCTGGCCCGACCTGCGGCCGGCGTCCAGCCCGGCCTGGCCCTACGACGAGGGCAGCACGGAGCCCGTGAAGGGGGTCACGGTGCCCGGCGACGACATCCGCCGGGTGGATCCGGTGGCGGTCGTACGGGCGGAGATCGCCTCGGACCCGGCGGACTACGGGTCCAAGGGGGCCTACCACGAGACCGCGGAGCGGATGGAGGAGTGCACGGCGGGCGGCGGCGGGGCGCGCTGTCCGCTGCTGAAGCCGTACTACCGGGACCTCACCGGGGACGGGCGGGACGAGCTGACGCTCGGGTTCCGGCTGTATCCGACGAACCAGACCGCGCTGCGCGTGTACACCGTCGAGAAGGGCCGGCTGATGCAGGTCCTCGACGACGACGACGCGATCATCGGCGTGGAGCTGGCCGGACGGACCGTGATCGTGCGGTCGCCGGCCGGGATCAGCGGGTACGAGTACCGGACGACCTGGGCGTGGGACCCGGAGCGGAAGGCGATGGTGTTCTCCCGGGACGAGTTCCTGCGCACCGGCAAGGGCCACCACACCCGCACCCCGGTGCCGTCGGCCTCGGCCTCGGCTTCGGCGTCCGCTTCGGCTTCGGCTTCGGCTTCGGCTTCGGCTTCGGCTTCGGCTTCGGCATCGGCTTCGGCTTCGGCGGGCGCGCGATGAGGCTGCCGCGCTGGGCCGGGACGCTGGCCGCGAAGTCGGCCGCGTTCATCACGGTGATGTGCTGCGCGCTGGCCGCGCTGCTCGGCGTGCTGGTGCACGTGTCGGTCACGGACCAGACCGTCGCCCAGGCCCGCGACCAGGCGCTGACCCGGCTCGCGGAGGCGACGAGCGCGTACGAGGCGGGGGACGCGCTGCCGCGGGGCGCGCGCCTCGACCCGCGGGGGCTGCCCGGGCAGCTGCGGGCGCTGGCGCTGGCCGGGGAGCGCGGGACGATGGTCGCCCGTGACGACGGTCGCCCCACGATGTGGGCGGCGGGCCCGGCCGACCGGCACCGGGCGCTCGCGGTGGCCGTCGACTACTCCCAGCAGGCCAGCACCATCGCCGGCCTGGACAGCTCCATCCTCTGGTCGTCGGCGCTGGCCATCGGGGCGACGCTGCTGGTCGGCGCGTTCGCGGTGACCCGGGTGAGCCGGCGGCTGCACGGCACGGCACAGGTGGCCCGGCGGATCAGCGCCGGCGACCTGGACGCCCGCGTGCACGACCCCCGTACCAAGGACCCGACCCGCCCGCAGGACGAGGTGGCCGCGGTCGCCGCCGCGCTGGACGGGATGGCCGCGTCGCTGCAGAGCAAGCTGCTGAGCGAGCAGCGGTTCACAGCCGACGTGGCGCACGAGCTGCGGACGCCGCTGACGGGGCTGCACGCGGCGGCGGAACTGCTGCCTCCGGGGCGGCCGACGGAACTGGTGCGGGACCGGGTGGCCGCGCTGCGCACGCTCACCGAGGATCTGCTGGAGATCTCCCGCCTCGACGCGGGCCGGGAGCGGCTGGAGACCGACGCGGAGGCGCTGGGCACGCTGGCCGAGCGGGTGGTGCGGGCGTCCGGCACGGAGACCGAGGTGAAGGTGGTCCGGGACGTCTGGGTCGAGACGGACCGGCGGCGGCTGGAACGGGTGCTGGGGAACCTCGTCGCCAACGCGCACCGGCACGGGCGGGGGCCCGTGGTGCTGACGGTGGAGGGGAAGGAGGTCACCGTGCGGGATCACGGGGACGGCTATCCCGGGTACCTGGTGGCCCACGGCCCGCAGCGGTTCCGCACGGAGGGCGGGGCCAAGGGGCACGGGCTTGGACTGACGATCGCGGTGGGGCAGGCGGAGGTGCTGGGCGCGCGGCTGTGTTTCGCGAACGCGATCGACGGTGGCGCGGTGGCTACGCTGACGCTCCCGTAGGGGTGGTTCGGAGGGTACGCGGCTGCGGGTGCGTGGGGGTTGCTCGCGCAGTTCCCCGCGCCCCCAAAGGGGGCGCTCGCTGCAGCGCCCCTTCTTTTAGGGGCGCGGGGAACTGCGCGACAAGCCCCCACCGGCCGGCACCCGGGCAACTCACCGCCACCCCCCTTCGGCCCACTGCAAGGCGCGGCCCCCCGGCGCCCCTCCTAGCGTGGCAACTGACCAGCTCCCCACCGACCGCCCGCCGGAGGCCCCATGCTCAGCCGCAGCCTCGCGATTGCCGCCACGGCCGCCGCCCTCGTCGCCCTCTGCGCCGCCTCGCCCGCCCTCGCCGACGACGGCCGGGCCGGCGCCGGCGCGGGGACCAGCCGGCTCGGCGATCCCGACGACGACGGCCGCCTCGACGGCGTCGGCAACACCTGCGGCGATACCGGCGACGGCAGCGGCGACGCCGGCGGCACCGACGACTTCCTCGGCCCCGGCGGCCCGGACGGCCGCGCCGTCGACACCCCCGGCCGTACGCCACGCGGGTACTGACTCACAGAACACTCGACTCACACTATTTAGGTAAGTTCCGGACATGACCAAGGCCGGAACCACCCTGGCGGCGACCGCGACCCCCCTCTCCGCCGTACGCCTCCCCCGGCGCCGTGGCATCGAACTCGCCCTGATCGTGCTGGCCGTCCTGCTCTGCGTGTACGGCTACTGCGCGGTCGGCCTGGCGAAGACCGGTACCGTCCCACCCGGTGCCGCCGGTTACGGCGCCGGCCTCGGGGTGCTCGCGCTCGTCGCCCATCTCGCCGTACGCTTCCGCGCCCCGTACGCCGACCCGCTGCCGCTCCCGATCGGCGTGCTGCTCAACGGACTCGGCCTGGTCCTGATCTACCGGCTGGACCTGCAGACCCCCGGCGACCGGGCGGCCCCCGCCCAACTCGTCTGGTCCACCCTGGGCGTCGGCTTCTTCATCATGGTCGTGCTGATGCTCCGCGACCACCGCGTGCTGCAACGCTACGCGTACGTCTGCGTCGCCGCCGCGCTGGTCCTGCTGCTCCTGCCGATCCTCTTCCCGGCCGTCAACGGGGCCCGGATCTGGATCAGGATCGCCGGATTCTCCATCCAGCCCAGCGAGTTCGCGAAGGTGCTGCTCGCGGTGTTCTTCGCCGCGTACCTGGCGGCCAACCGCAGCGCGCTCGCGTACGCGGGCCGCCGTCTGTGGTTCATGCAGTTCCCGACCGGCCGGGTGCTCGGTCCGATCGTCACCATCTGGCTGGTGAGCGTCGGCGTCCTGATCCTCGAACGCGACCTCGGCACCTCGCTGCTCTTCTTCGGCCTGTTCGTCGTCATGCTGTACGTCGCCACCGGGCGCACCGGCTGGATCGCCGTCGGCCTGGTGCTCGCCGTGTTCGGCGCGGTCGCCGTGGGGCACCTGGAACCGCATGTGCACGGCCGTATCGAGGACTGGCTGCATCCGTTCGCCTCGATCGACGCGGGCCGGGGGCCGAACCAACTCGCCCAGTCCCTCTTCGCGTTCGCCGCCGGCGGGGTCCTCGGTACCGGTCTGGGCCTCGGCCACTCCATCCTCATCGGCTTCGCCGCCAAGTCGGACTTCATCCTGGCCACCGCGGGCGAGGAACTCGGCCTCGCCGGGCTCTCCGCGATCTTCCTCCTCTACGGCCTGCTGGTCGAGCGCGGCTACCGGGCCGGGCTCGCCCTGCGCGACCCCTTCGGCCGGCTGCTCGCGGTCGGGCTCGCCTCGATCGTCGCGCTCCAGGTGTTCGTGATCGCGGGCGGGGTGACCGGGCTGATCCCGCTGACCGGCATGGCGATGCCGTTCCTCGCCCAGGGCGGCTCCTCGGTCGTCACCAACTGGGCGATCGTGGCGCTGCTGATCCGGGTGAGCGACTCGGCCCGCCGCCACTACGACGGTCAGGTCGCCCCATGAGCACCGAGTACGGCCGTCGCCGGGCCGGCACGGCCAGGTACGTCCGGCGGGCCCGCGCCCTGTGCGCCCTGCTGCTGTTCGCCCTCCTCGTCAACGCCGCCCGCGTCCAGGTGGTCCTGGCCCGGCAGTACGACGACAACCCCGCCAACCGCCGCAACTCGATCGCCCGTTACGGCCTCCCCCGCGGCGACATCGTGGTCGGCGGCATGCCGGTCACCGGCTCCCGGGACAGCGGGGAGCAGTTGCGCTACGAACGCACCTATCCGCAGGGCCCGTTGTACGCCCCGGTCACCGGCTTCGCCTCCCAGCTGTACGGCACGACGTTCCTGGAGCACGCCGAGGACGGGGTGCTCTCCGGGACCGACCCGCTGCTGTCGCCGCTCCCGCTGTGGAACGACACCGGCCGGGCGCTGAACCCGGGCGGGAACGTCGTCACGACCCTGAACCGGTTCGCCCAGGAGGCCGCCTTCCGGGGGCTCGGCTCGCGCAAGGGCGCGGTCGCCGCCATCGAACCGGCGACCGGCCGGATCCTCGCCCTGGTCTCCACCCCGTCGTACGACCCGTCCGAACTGTCCGGCAACGGCGACGCGGTGACCTCGGCCTGGGCGCGGCTGAACGACGACCCGGAGAAGCCGATGCTGAACCGGGCGGTGCGGCAGACGTACCCGCCGGGTTCGACCTTCAAGGTGGTCACCGCGGCAGCCGCGCTCGACGCGGGCGTGGTCACCGACCTGGACGCGCCGACCGACTCCCCCGACCCCTACCGGCTGCCGGGCAGCAGGACCCGGCTGACCAACGAGGGCGACGGCTGCGGGGACGCCTCGCTGCGGGCGGCCTTCGCGTGGTCCTGCAACACGGTCTTCGCGAAGCTGGGCGTGGACGTGGGGGCGGCGCGGATGACGGCGACAGCCCAGGCGTTCGGCTTCAACGACACCCGGGTGCGGATCCCGTTCACCGCCGCGCCGAGCACCTTCGACACGAGCGTGGACAAGGCGCAGCTGGCCCTGTCGTCGATCGGGCAGTACAACACCCGGGCCACGCCGCTCCAGATGGCGATGGTCGCGGCGGCGGTGGCGGACGGGGGGCTGGCCCGGCCGCCGTACCTGGTGGAGCGGACCGTGCGGCGGACCGGCGAGACGGTCGGCATGGGCGGGGCGGGGCCGGTACGGCAGGTGATGAGTGCGGCGACGGCCGTGCGCATGAAGGAGCTCATGGTCGACGTGGTCGAGGAGGGCACCGGCACGAACGCGGCGATCCGCGGCGCCACGGTGGGCGGCAAGACCGGCACGGCGCAGCACGGCATCGGCAACTCCGGGGTGCCGTACGCCTGGTTCGTGTCCTGGGCGCAGGCGGACAACGACCTGGAGCCGAAGGTCGCGGTGGCGGTGGTGGTGGAGGACGCGGCGGCCGACCGTTCGGACATCAGCGGGGGCGGGGACGCGGCGCCGATCGCCCGGTCGGTGATGCGGGCGGTGCTCGGGTTCTGAGACACGGAGTCAGCAAGTCGTGCGCGGGGGATTGACCGGCTTGCTGACAGGCGGTCTCATAAGAGTCGACGACGTACCCCCGGGTAACGAGGTGAGGGAGCCATGACGACCCTGACGGAAGCCGACGCGGTCGACGGACTGCGGGACGCGCTCGGCCTGCTCAAGGACCGCGAGCAGGTGGCCGAACGGCTGCTGGCCTCCTCCGCGAAGCACTCCTTCGACCCGGACAGGGAGCTGGACTGGGACGCGCCCTTCGAGGAGGGCAAGTGGTTCTGGCCGCCGGAGCTGGTGTCGCTGTACGGCACGCCGATGTGGCAGCGGATGAGCGAGGAGCAGCGGATCCTGCTCTCCCAGCACGAGGCCGCCGCGCTGGCCTCGCTGGGCATCTGGTTCGAGCTGATCCTGATGCAGCTGCTGGTCCGGCACATCTACGACAAGGCGGCGACGACCGCGCACGTGCGGTACGCGCTGACCGAGATCGAGGACGAGTGCCGGCACTCGAAGATGTTCGCGCGGCTGATAGAGCGCGGTGACGCGCCCTGGTACCCGGTGAGCCGGGCCCACCAGAACCTGGGCCGCCTCTTCAAGACGATCTCCACGACGCCCGGGTCCTTCACGGCCACCCTGCTCGGCGAGGAGGTGCTCGACTGGATGCAGCGGCTGACCTTCCCGGACGAGCGGGTCCAGCCGCTCGTCCGCGGGGTCACCCGGATCCACGTGGTCGAGGAGGCGCGGCACGTGCGGTACGCCCGCGAGGAGCTGCGCCGGCAGATGGTGACGGCGCCGCGGTGGTCGCAGGAGTTCACGCGGGTCACCTCCGGTGAGTTCGCGCGGGTGTTCTCGGTGGCCTTCGTGAATCCGGAGGTCTACACGAACGTGGGTCTTGACCGGCGGGAGGCGGTCGCCCAGGTGCGGGCGAGCGGCCACCGGCGGGAGGTCATGCAGACGGGCGCGAAGCGGTTGACCGACTTCCTGGACGACATCGGGGTGCTCCGGGGGGCCGGGCGGCGGTTGTGGAAGAGCTCGGGGCTGCTGGCTTGAGTTCACAGTGCCGGTCGGCCCCGCACCTCTCCTAGGTCGGTGTCGGGGCTGTCGGCTGCGCGGTGCCGAAGGCTTCGTCCGGGCCCTCCGCCGCCGTCTTCGGGATGGCCGGGGGTGTGTAGCGGGCCAGGGAGGCGGCTGTCGGGTCCGGGCGGACTGCGCCCAGGATCGGGTTGGCGGCGATCGGGGAGACCTTGATCTTCGCGCCGGGGCGGGGGGCCTGGACGACCTTGCCGTCGCCCAGGTAGAGGGCCACGTGGGTGGCCTCGGGGAAGTAGACGACCAGGTCGCCGGGGCGCAGGTGGTTCAGGGGGACGTGCGGCAGGGTGGCCCACTGCTCCTGGCTGGTGCGCGGGATGGGGGTGCCGGCGTGGTCCCAGGCCTGGGAGGTCAGGCCCGAGCAGTCGTACGACACCGGGCCGGCCGCGCCCCACTGGTACGGCTTGCCCAGCTGCCGTACGGCGTAGCGCACCGCGCGGTCGCCGGCCGGGGAGGGGGGTGGTGTGACGGTGCCCAGGGCGCCGGACGTGGTGAGCTTGCGCTGGGCGTCCGCCGTGTTCGACTTCTCCAGGTCGGCGAGCGCGGCGAGCTGGTCGGGGGTGAGGGAGACCAGCATGCGTTCCACGTCGGAGAGCCGGGTGCGGACCTCGTCGCGCTGTTTCTTCTGCTGCTCGGCCAGGGCGAGTTGGCTGTCGAGCGCCGTGCGGGCCCGGCGGGCGAGGCCCGCCTGGTTCCGCTCGTCGTCCGCCAGGCGGCCCACCGTCCTCGCCCGCTCGCGCGCCAGCTCGCCGATGACATGGCCCTCGTCGAGGGCGTGCTGCGGGTCACGGGCGAGCAGCAGCCGCAGGTACGGCGAGAGCCCGCCGGCGTTCTGGTACTGCTGCCGGGCCAGCCGGCCCGCCTCGGTCCTGCTGGTGTGCAGGGAGCGCCGGGCCAGGGCCAGCTCGTCGTCCAGGCGGGTCACCTCGGCGCGCTGCCGCTGCAATCGTTCCGCCGTCGCGTTGTAGGTTTCGGTGGCCTGTTCGGTCTGCCGGTAGGCCTGCTGAAGGTCGGTCAGCAGCTGGGCGACCGGTTGCGCGGGGTCGGGCGCGGCGAGCGCGGGCAGGGGCGTGAGGACGGCCTGGGCCGCCGCCACCGCGGCCGTACAGGCCAGCCGCAGGAACCTTCCTGACACGTCATCACCTCCGATGCGGGACGGCCTCTCCGTTCCGTATCACGATGATCACGTGATTATCAGACGTGTATGCGTGGTCCGCGCGGCACATGTGCGCCGTTCGGCGGAGCCCGGTCACCCGTCGGTGTCGTCCGGCCCCCGGCCCGGGTCCCGCTTCGACCACGGCCACTTCGGCCCGCCGGCGGCTCCCCTGCCCGTCGGGTCGTACTCGTACTTCCAGCCCTGGGACAGGCCCAGGCGCCTGCTCTGCCCACGGGACACGCGACGGTAGACCAAGACGGTGGGCGGGCCGCCGGCCGGGTCCGGGACCGGGATGCGGTACGTCTTCGGGGGGTGGCCGGTCATGCCGAGCAGCACGGGCAGCACCCGCCCGTCCATGGGGCCGCCCTCGAAGGGGGTGTCCTGACTCTTCACGGCACCAGTCTCAGCCATCCACCGCGAGGGCGTCGACGAGGGCCGCGGTCTGCGGGTCGCGGCGCGCGGTCACGCTGAGCACGGCGACGAACTGGTCCACCAGCCAGTCCCGCAACTCCTCCACCGGCGGCTGCTTGTCCTCGTCGAGCCAGATCAGGGAGGCCGCCTCGACGGCGGTGATCCACATCCGGACGGTCATCCGCAGCCGGGGACCGGGGTCGGTGACCTCCAGGTGGCTGAGAATGTGCTGCGCGGCGGCCCGTCGCACGCCGTCCACGATCGCCGTCGTCCGCGAGGTCTCCACCACGCTGCCGCCCTGGAGCAGGGCGCTGAAGCCGGCGTCGTGCTGGTCGACGAAGGCGAGGTAGCGGTCGAGGGCACGGCCCAGCCGGGGCAGGAGGGGGCCCTCACGGGGCTCGTCGAAGCAGTGTTCGAGTTCCTCGGCGGCGGACCTGAGCGCGGCCTCGTAGAGCTGCTGCTTGCCGCCGGGGAAGTAGCGGTACACCAGGGGACGCGAGACCCCGGCCGCCTCCGCCACGTCGTCGAGCGACACCTCCTCGGGCGCGCGGTGCGCGAAGAGGGAGAGGGCCGCGTCGAGGAGCTGGCTGCGCCGCTCCTCGACGGACAGCCGACGGTAGGCGGGGGTGGCGGCCTGCGGGGTCATGCGATCAGCGTATGCCGTCCGGCAAGGGCGCGGCGCCGTCGTGGCTGGTCGCGCAGTTCCCCGCGCCCCTGAAGGGGCGCACCGCAGCGCCCCTTTCTTTACCGGCCTGAATCAGGCGGCGCCTGTCACCGACGCCAGGTACGCCTCGGTCTTCTCGGGCTCGTAGAAGAAGTTCTCGAAGTCGGCGGGGTCGTTGAAGCCGTTGGCGAAGCGGTCGGCGACCGGGGGGAGCTGGCCGGCCGCGCCGATGAGGTTGAGGATGTGCTCCGGCGGCGGTGCCAGCATGGCGTTCGTCCACTTGGTGACGTGCTGGGCCGTGTTCCAGTAGCGGTCGAACGTCTCCTGCATCCAGGTCTCGTCGAACTCCTTCTCACCCTGTTCGAGGATCGAGGCGAGGTAGGAGGCCGCGCACTTGGACGCGGAGTTGGAGCCCTGGCCCGTGATCGGGTCGTTGGCGACGACGACGTCCGCGACCCCGAGGACCAGGCCGCCGCCGGGGAGGCGGCCGACCGGGTTGCGGACGGTGGGGGCGTAGCGGCCGGCGAGGGTGCCGCCGGCGTCGGTCAGTTCGACCTTGGCGGCCCGCGCGTGCTCCCAGGGCGTGTACCGCTCCATGAGTTCCAGGGTCAGGGAGAGGTGCTCCGAGGGGTCCTTGACGCCGTTGAAGACGTCCAGCGGGCCGCCGGGTATGCCCTCCCAGAAGAGGATGTCGGCGGGGCCGGAGGTCGTCAGCGTCGGCATGACGAAGAGCTCGCCGACGCCGGGGACCAGGTTGCAGCGGACCGCGTAGTAGTCCGGGTGCTCGGGGCGGGGGCCGAGACCGTGCACGTAGGAGACGGCCAGCGCCCGCTGCGGCTCGGTGTAGGGGGAGCGGTCGGCGTCGCGGCCGAACATCTGGACGAGCTCGCCCTTGCCGGCCGAGACCAGCACCAGGTCGTAGGTGCGGGCGAAGTAGTCGAGGTCGCCGACCGCCGCGCCGTGGATGACCAGCTGGCCGCCACGCTGCGCGAACGTCTCCATCCAGCCGGCCATCTTCACCCGCTGGTCGACCGACTGCGCGTACCCGTCGAGCCTGCCCACCCAGTCGATGGCACGGACCGCCGGGCCCTCGCCCCAGGAGCCGGGGGCGGCGACCGAGACGCCGAGTCCTTCGATCTTCGGGGCCTGGGACTCCCAGAAGTTCAGCTGGAGATCGCGCTCGTGCTGCAGTGCGGTGTCGAACATGCACTGCGTCGACATGACCCGGCCGGAGCGGATCTCGTCCGCGGTCCGGTTCGACATCAGGGTGACCTCGTAGCCGTGGGACTGGAGGCCGAGGGCGAGCTGGAGACCGGCCTGGCCGGCCCCCACGACGAGTATCTTCCGCATGCGGTGGTGGCTCCTAAGGGTTCAGAAGAACTACTCGGGGGTTTCGTCCAGCGCGTGGGCGACCAGGGACAGCAGCGTCTCGATGGCCGAGATCCGACGGCGGGCGTCCATGATCATTACAGGGACGCGCGGAGGGATCGTCAATGCCTCCCGCACGTCCTCGGGCTCGAAACGCTCACTGCCGTCGAAGTGGTTGACCGCGACGACGTAGGGCAGCCCGCAGCTCTCGAAGTAGTCCAGGGCCGGGAAGCAGTCCTTCAGGCGCCGGGTGTCCGCGAGGACGACGGCGCCGATCGCACCGCGCACCAGGTCGTCCCACATGAACCAGAACCGCTGCTGGCCCGGCGTGCCGAACAGGTAGAGCACCAGGTCGTCGTCGAGCGTGATGCGGCCGAAGTCCATGGCCACGGTGGTGGTCAGCTTGCCGGGCGTGGCGGTGAGGTCGTCGGTCTCCTCGCTCGCCTCGGTCATCAGCGCCTCGGTCTGCAGGGGCGTGATCTCCGAGACGGCGGTGACCAGCGTGGTCTTGCCGACACCGAAACCGCCGGCCACGACGATCTTCGTCGCGATCGGGGCCCGGGTGCGGTCCGTCTGCCAGGACCGCAGATGCTCCCGCTCCTCGTCGGCAGCGAGGAGCGGGTTGACGCCGGTGGCGTCAGAGACGGCGAAGTCCACTCAGCACCCTTTCCAGCAGAGCGCGGTCCGGACGGCCGACGCCGTGTCCGGTACCGGTTCCGTACACACGGATCTTTCCCTGGTCCGCGAGGTCGCTGAGCAGGACCCGGACCACACCGAGCGGCATCTTCAGCAGCGCGGCGATCTCGGCCACCGTGCGCATGCGGCGGCACAGTTCGACGATGGCCTGCATCTCCGGCATCACCCGGGTGCTGAGGGAACCATTCGTCAGTTCCTTGCGCTCCTCGGGGGCTTCGAGTGCCGCGACGAACGTCTCCACGAGGAGGACGTGGCCGAAGCGGGTACGGCCACCGGTGAGCGAGTAGGGGCGGACGCGGGCGGGCTTGCGGTCGCCGCCGCGTACCGGGAGGTTCTGCCTGCGGTTCTTCGGCGCGCTGCTCATCGGCCGCTCCTCGTCGCGTCGGCCTCTAGGGACTTGCGTAGCTCGGTGCGGAGTTCGGGGGTGAGGACGTGGCCGGCGCGGCCGACGAACAGTGCCATGTGATAGGCCACCACGCTCATGTCGCAGTCCGCGCTGCCGTGCACGCCCAGCAGCGAGCCGTCGCTGATCGACATCACGAAGAGGCTGCCCTCGTCCATCGCGACCATCGTGTGCTTGACCGGGCCGAAGTCCATCAGCCGGGCGGCGCCGACGGTGAGGCTGCCGATGCCGGAGACGATGGTGGCGAGGTCGGCGGCGGAGCCGCGGGGGCCGGTCCGTTTCTCGTTCCTGGTCTCGCGGGCCTCCTCGTTCCGGACGGGGTCCGAGGAGAGCAGGAGCAGTCCGTCGGAGGAGACCACGGCGACCGACTGGATCCCGGGCACCTCCTCGATGAGGTTGCTCAGCAGCCAGTGCAGATTGCGGGCCTCACTGCTCAGTCCGAAGGTACTGGGCGCGGTCAACTGCTTGCCTCCTCGACTGTGCCCCCCGTGGCTTCTTCGGATACGGCTGTTCCAGGTGCGGCTCGTACGGTGCTCGGCACCTGGTTCTGGCCGGTCTGCTCGGCGATCTCCGCCGCCACGTCACGGCGTCCGGCGTCGGCCCCCTGGCGGAAGCCGCCGAGCCGGCGGCGGAGGGCGTCCGCGTCGACGCCGGTGCCGCGCTGGCGGGGCGGTGGGGCGGGGGCGGTGATCCTGGGGGTGCGCTTGGGGAGGCCCTTGCTGGTGACCTCGTCCTCGTCGTCGTCTTCGGTACCCGCGTCGGCGTCGGCTTCCGCGGGTGGGGTCAGCGGCCGGGAGTGCTCTTCGGGTGCGGACGGCCCCGGTGGGGTGTACCCGCCGTCGTCGGTCGCGGGCTGCGGACGCACGTGGTTCTCGGCGTCCGCGGACCGCGCCCCGGGCCAGTCGTCGTCCTCGACCCGCCGACGTCGCGGCCGGATCTCGGCGTCGGCGGGGTGGGCCCGCTCCTCGGCGGCACCGGTCTGCGTCCGCGGCCCGCTCTGCTCGGCCGGCTCGGGGTCCACGAGCGGGACCAGCAGGGCCATCGTCGTCTCGGCGAACGTCTCCGCCGGAGCCTTCGGGCGGGCCGTCGGCTCGGGGTCCGCCGGCTTCGGCGGGGCCGCCTGCCCGTGTACCGCTTCCTCGTCGGCCCGCCGTACCGCTGCGGCTTCCCCGTCGGCCCCCTCCACGGCCGCGCCGTGCCCGTCGGCCTCCCGTACCGCCTTCTCCGCCAGCGTCACCAGCGGGTCGCCGGACGTCGAGCGGCCGTACAGGACGTTGGAGTTGACCTCCGCGTCCGCGCCGGGGAGGGAGAAGGCGTGGGCGCCGGCCGCGGTCGTCGCGGGTGCGGGGACCGAGGTCCGCGGGGCCTGGGCCAGCAGCGGCTGGGGCAGGACCACGACGGCCGCCACGCCGCCCTGCTTCTGCTCGCGGAGCTGGACGCGGACGCCGTGCCGGTGGGCGAGGCGGGCCACCACGTAGAGGCCGAGACCGAGACCGTCCTCGCCCTCCTGGTCGTAGGGCGACTCGGGGTCGAACTCGGCAAGGCGGCCGTTGAGGCGGACCATGCGGTCGGCGGTCATGCCGATGCCCTCGTCCTGGACGGAGAGCATGACCTCGCCGCTCTCCAGCAGCCAGCCGGAGATCTCGACGGGGATGTCGGGCGGGGAGGACGCGGTGGCGTTCTCCATGAGTTCGGCGAGCAGGTGGGACAGGTCGTCGGCCGCGAACCCGGCCACGTGCGCGTGCGGGGGCAGGGCCGCGATACGGACCCGCTCGTAGCGCTCGATCTCGCTGACGGCCGCCCGGACGACGTCCACCAGCGGGATCGGGCCCGCGTGCTGCTGGACGTGTTCGGTACCGGCGAGGACCAGGAGGTTCTCGCTGTGGCGGCGCATGACCGTGGCGAAGTGGTCGAGCTTGAAGAGGGTCGACAGGCGGTCGGGGTCCTGCTCGCGCTCCTCCAGGGTCTCGATCACGGCGAGCTGACGCTCCACCAGGCCGAGCGTGCGCAGCGCGAGGTTGACGAACGTGCCGCCGATGCTGGTGCGCAGCCGGTCCAGCTGGCCGGCCGCGTCGGTGACCTCGGCGCGCAGCTCCTCGCGGGCGTCGGCCATCTTCTGGCGCTGGCCGACCAGGTGCTTGCGGTCGGTCTCCAGGGTGGCGATGCGCTCGTAGAGCTCGGCGGCGTGTGCGTGCAGGGCGTTGACGGAGCGGACGACCTGGGCGAACTCGTCGTTGCGGCCGGTGAAGGCGATCGCTTCCTCGGCGCGCGGGTCCTCGGCCCCGGCGAGGCGGGCCGAGCCCCGGCGGAGGACGGAGAGCGGGCGGGTGAGGGTGCGGGCCATGGCCGTGGCGATGCCGACCGCGACCAGCATCAGGGCGCCGACCACCGCGACCCGGATCTCCAGCGCGGTGACGTCGTCGTCGCGGAGGGCCGCGAGGTCCTTGGTGCGGCGGTCGTAGAGGGCGGACTCCACGCCCCGCATCAGCTCGACCCGGCCGGTCAGCGCGGCGTCCAGCTTCTTGGTGCCGGTGGCGAGGTCGTCGTCGGAGAAGGTCGGCTGGTCGGTGAGGGCGGCCAGGTACTTGTCGGCGTCGTTGACGTCGCCGCCGGTGACCGTGGAGTCGTACGAGTCGACGGCCGCCTTGGGCGCGGTGTCGCGGAAGTCGGCGAGGGCCGCGTCGGCGCGCAGCCGGGCCTGCTGGGCGGCGGCGGTGAGCGCGTCGCGCTGCTTCCGGTCCGCGGCGGAGGTGGTGGTGCTGGTGACGGGCAGACCGGTGAGCGGGTTGATCGTGGTCTGGGTGGTGCTGGGGATGTTCAGGGCGGCCAGCAGGAGGCCCCTGGCCGCCGCGGACTGCTGGACGGCGGAGTCCAGTTCGGCGAGCGCGTAGGCACCGGAACCGGCCCTGGGGGGCATCTGCTCGGCCAGCTGCTCGGCAAGCCGGTGCAGTTCGGTGATGGTCGCCGAGTACGCCTGGTGCGCTTCGAGGGCCGTGCTCTTGCCGGTGAGGGCGGAGCGGCGGACGGCGGCGATGCCGTCGAGGTCGGTGCGCAGCCAGCCGGGGGCGTCGGTGTCCGCGCGCAGGTCCTCGACCTGGCGGTCGACGCGGGCGCTGCGGTCCTCGGCGGGCGCCTTGGACTTGGGGCGGCCGGCGGCGATGTAGGAGGTGACCTCGTCGCGCTCGTCGGCGAGCGAGTTGGCGAGGGCCAGCGCGTCCTCGGTACGGCCGGACAGGGTCACCAGGTCCTGGGAGTCGCTCAGCTGCCCGGAGGCGGTGAGCAGGGCGGGCGCTCCGGCGCCCGCGATCGCCGCGGCGACCACGGCCACGGCCACGATCAGCCGGGTACGGACGTGCTTGGTGCGGCCGGTGCCGACGGGGGCCGCGGCGCCCGTTTCGGAGGCCGTCTTCTTGCCTGTGCGCCGAGGCCGCGTCTTCTGCACCGGTGCTCGCATTCCTGAACTCGTGTACCCAAGGGGTTGGGTGGCACCCCGTCATGATCCCCGGCATATCGGTGCCAAGTGGTGCGTGCACCCGTCTTGTACGGTCCCCGACCCTCCCAGCGCCGGTGGGTGGTGGTCTCTCATCACCCGACCCGCCACCCGAAGGAGTGAACATCGGAGGGGAGTTGGCGGGCAAGTTCCGGCGGTCCGTGCGGGTGCCTTTTCCGGCTGGCCGGTTGGACGCGGACGGCAGGCTTTGACAGGATTCGCCACCGCACCTTCCCGGAGTGCACCATTCCAGCCCAAAACAGGCGGCTGACCTGCAAGGCCGTATCAATTCCCGGTCCGTTGCCAGCCTTTGGTGAAGCCTGTGGAGGGGTCGTGCAGACTGGCCGAATGCGTACTGAAGTCGTTTCGGAGCCCGGCGCCCCCGACCGCCCCAACGAGGACTTCGCCGGTGTCGGACTTCCCGCCTCGGGGCAGGGGGGTTGTGTGATCGTCCTGGACGGGGTCACCCCGCCCCCGGACGGGACCGGGTGTCTGCATTCCGTCCACTGGTTCACCGCGCGGCTGGGCGGTGCGCTGACCGAACTGACCGTTTCGCGAGGAGATCTGACACTGCGGGAGATCCTCGAACAGGCGATCGCTCGCACAGCCGTCGCCCATGGTGACACCTGTGACCTTTCTCACCCGCGTACCCCGCAGGCGACGGTCGTGCTGAGCCGCTGGTCCGCGGAGACCGTGGAGTTCCTGGTCCTGTCCGACTCGGCGCTGCTCCTGAGGGCGCCCGACGGCACGGTCACCCCGGTCCTGGACGACCGGCTCGACCGGGTGCCGCGCGCCTCACTGGCCTCGGACGCGATCGCCGACGCCACGGTCCGCAACAAGGAGGGCGGCTTCTTCACCGCCGCCGCCGACCCCTCGGTGGCGGCCCGCGCGGTCACCGGGTCCGTGCCGCGCGCCGAGGTGCACGCGCTGGCCGCCCTCACGGACGGCGCGACCCGCTGGACGGAGAAGTTCCGCGAGGGCGACTGGGCGGCCCTCCTGGACGTGGTGCGCAAGGAGGGCGCGCGGGCACTGGTGGGCCGGGTACGGGAGCTGGAGGCGGCCGACCGGGAGGAGCGGGTCTTCCTGCGGCGCGGCAAGACGCACGACGACGCGACGGTGGTGTACGCCGAGCTGTGACGCCCCCGGCAGCGGCTCGGGGGCGGTCCGGGGGCCGTCCGGTGACAGCCCGGCGGGGCCCGGCGACAGCCCGGCGGGGCCCGGCGGCGGCTACTTCTCCATGACGCCGTTCAACTGGTTCAGCAGCCGGGCCAGTTCCGCGACCTCGGTGCGGTCCCAGTGGGCGAGCTGGCGGACGTAGCGGCCCCGGCGGGCCTCGCGGACCGTGCCGACGCGGCGCCGGCCCTCGTCGGTGAGGGCGACCAGCCAGGCCCGCCCGTCGGCCGGGTCGGGCTCGCGGGCGATCAGGCCGAGCTCCTCCAGGGCGCGCAGCTGGCGGGACATGGTGGCCTTGCCGACGCCGACGTAGGCGGCCAGTTCGGTGGCGCGCTGGCCGCCGCACTCGTCGAGCCGTACGAGCAGTCCGTAGGCGGCGGACTCCAGGTCGGGGTGGACCTCCCGGGCCATCTCGCCCTGGCTGGCCCGGGCGCGGCGCAGCAGTACCGTCAACTCGCGTTCCAGGGCCAGGAACTCCTGGTCCGCGCCGCTCGGCGTCAACCCGGTGGCGGCGGGCCGCTCGTCGCCCTTTTCGTCCTCGTGCACGTCAGCACCCCTGATCGGTTTCGCAGTCCTGAAAGTTTCCGTCAAACCCCGTCATCGCCGCAGCTCGCCAAGTATTCCGCAGGCGTAGACCAACGGCAGCCTCCGGACCCCCTTCCCCGGGATCCGGCCCGTGCGTAGCGTCCGGACCGAGCCCATCACTGGCATGCCCACGCCATGAAGGGGCGTCGTGCCGTGTGACACTGCGTCGTGTCGCGCCGCTCGGACCGACCGCCTCTGGCATATCTGGGACCTCACCTCACCCCACGGAGGCACGTCATGCCCGTGCACAGACCCGCCCCCACCCTCCTGACCGGCCTGCTGGTGCTGTTCCTCGCGGCACTCGCCCCGGCCCCCGCCCACGCCGACACGTCCCGTCCTGCCGTCCCGGCCCGCGGCTCGGCCTACATGGGCATGGGCGTCCTGGCCCACGACGGCCGCAGCGGCACACCCAAGACCGACCTCGCCACCCAGGCCGAGGGCGTCGACGTCGCCAGCTACCAGGGCGACGTCTCCTGGTCGACCCTGCTGGGCAGCGGGGTCAGATGGGCGTACTCCAAGGCGTCGGAAGGCACGTACTACACGAACCCCTCCTTCGCCCAGCAGTACAACGGCTCCTACGACGTCGGCATGATCCGCGGCGCCTACCACTTCGCGACCCCGGACACCGCGGGCGGCGCCGCCCAGGCCGACTACTTCGTCGACCACGGCGGCGGCTGGTCCAAGGACGGCCGGACCCTTCCCGGCGTCCTCGACATCGAGTGGAACCCGTACGGCGCGTCCTGCTACGGCAAGTCCAAGAGCGGGATGGTCACCTGGATCACCGACTTCCTGAACCGGTACAAGGCCCGCACCGGCCGCGCCGCCGTCATCTACACGGCGACCAGCTGGTGGACCGACTGCACCGGCAACTACAGCGGTTTCGGCTCCGCCAACCCGCTGTGGATCGCCCGGTACGCCTCGGAGGTGGGCACGCTCCCGGCCGGCTGGTCGGCGCACACCATGTGGCAGTACACCTCGACGGGGCCGACGGTCGGGGACCACGACAAGTTCAACGGGGCCGTCGACCGGGTGGTGGCACTGGCCAACGGGTAGGCGGCTCTACGGCGCCCCGTAGGGGCGCGGGGAACTGCGCGACCAGCCACGACGGCGCTGTGGACGCATGACGGCGCTCAGGGCGAAGGCCCGGGACCCCTCTCGGGGACCCGGGCCCTGCGCATCCGGCAGCGTCCGTCACGCCGCTACCGGAACCTCCGGCGCCGCACCGCTCGCGGCGGGCGCGAGCGCCAGCTCCAGGACCTGGCGGACGTCGGTCACGGCGTGGACGTCGAGCTTGTCCAGCACCTCGGCCGGGACGTCGTCCAGGTCGGCCTCGTTGCGCTTGGGGATGATGACGGTCTTCACCCCGGCGCGCTGGGCGGCGAGCAGCTTCTGCTTGACGCCGCCGATGGGCAGCACCCGGCCGGTCAGCGAGACCTCGCCGGTCATCGCCACGTCCGTGCGGACCAGCCGCCCGGAGAGCAGCGACGCGAGGGCCGTCGTCATCGTGACGCCGGCGCTCGGGCCGTCCTTCGGCACCGCGCCCGCCGGGAAGTGGATGTGCACGCCCCGGTCCTTCAGGTCGCCGACCGGCAGTTCCAGTTCGGCGCCGTGCGAGCGGAGGAAGGACAGGGCGATCTGCGCGCTCTCCTTCATCACGTCGCCCAGCTGACCGGTGAGGGTCAGACCCGCCGCGCCCGTCTCCGGGTCGGCGAGGGACGCCTCGACGAAGAGGACGTCACCACCGGCACCGGTGACCGCGAGGCCCGTCGCCACGCCCGGGACCGCCGTGCGGCGCTCGGCCGGGTCCTGCGCGGACTCGGGCACGTGGTGCGGCCGGCCGATCAGGGCGCGCAGGTCCTCGTCCCTGATCGTGAACGGCAGCTCGCGCTGCCCGAGTTCGTGCTGGGCCGCGACCTTGCGGAGCAGCCGGGCGATCGACCGCTCCAGGGTGCGCACGCCCGCCTCCCGGGTGTACTCGCCGGCGAGCTTGCGCAGCGCGCTCTCGTCGAGGACCACCTCGTCCTTGTCGATGCCGGCCCGCTCCAGCTGGCGCGGGAGCAGGTGGTCACGGGCGATGACGACCTTTTCGTCCTCGGTGTAGCCGTCCAGGCGGACCAGCTCCATGCGGTCGAGCAGGGCCTCCGGGATGGCTTCGAGCACGTTGGCCGTCGCGAGGAACACCACGTCGCTCAGGTCGAGCTCGACCTCCAGGTAGTGGTCGCGGAAGGTGTGGTTCTGCGCCGGGTCCAGGACTTCGAGCAGCGCCGCGGCCGGGTCGCCGCGGAAGTCGGAGCCCACCTTGTCGATCTCGTCGAGCAGGACGACCGGGTTCATCGAACCGGCCTCCTTGATCGCCCGCACGATCCGGCCGGGCAGCGCACCGACGTACGTACGGCGGTGGCCGCGGATCTCCGCCTCGTCGCGGACGCCGCCGAGGGCGACCCGGACGAACTTCCGCCCCATCGCGTGGGCTACGGACTCCCCCAGGCTGGTCTTGCCGACACCGGGCGGCCCGACGAGCGCCAGCACGGCACCGCCACGGCGCCCGCCGATCACACCCAGCCCCCGGTCGCTACGGCGCTTGCGCACCGCCAGGTACTCGGTGATCCGCTCCTTCACGTCCTCCAGGCCGGCGTGCTCGGCGTCCAGGACCGCCTTGGCGCCCTGGATGTCGTACTGGTCCTCGGTCCGCTCGTTCCACGGCAGTTCGAGGACGGTGTCCAGCCAGGTGCGGATCCAGGATCCCTCGGGCGACTGGTCGCTGGACCGCTCCAGCTTGTCGACCTCCTTGAGGGCGGCCTCGCGGACCTTCTCCGGCAGGTCGGCGGCCTCCACGCGGGCGCGGTAGTCGTCGGACTCCTCGCCGTCCTTGGCGGAGTCGCCGTTCAGCTCGCGCAGCTCCTTGCGGACCGCCTCCAGCTGACGGCGGAGCAGGAACTCGCGCTGCTGCTTGTCGACGCCCTCCTGGACGTCCTTGGCGATGGTCTCCGCCACGTCCTGCTCGGCGAGGTGGTCGCGGAGCTGCTGGGTGGCCAGCTTGAGCCGGGCGACCGCGTCGACCGTCTCCAGCAGCTCGATCTTCTGCTCGGTGGTCAGGAAGGGCGAGTAACCGGAGTTGTCGGCGAGCTGGGAGACGTCGTCGATGGCCTGCACCCGGTCCACGACCTGCCAGGCGGCGCGCTTGCGCAGCCAGGCGGTGGCGAGGGCCTTGTACTCCTTGACCAGTTCGGTGACATGACCGGGCACCGGGTCCGGGACGTTCTCGTCGATACGGGTGCCCTCCACCCACAGGGCGGCACCCGGGCCGGTCGTACCGGCGCCGATGCGCACCCGGTAGCGACCGCGGATCAGCGCACCCGGGTCGCCGTCGGCCAGCCGGCCGACCTGCTCCACGGTGCCGAGCACACCGGTGCCCGGGTAGGTCCCGTCGACCCGTGGCACCAGCAGCACCCTGGGCTTGCCGGGCTCGTTGCGGGCGGCGGCCTGCGCGGCCTCGACGGCGGCGCGTACATCAGGGTCCTTGAGGTCCAGCGGGACCACCATCCCGGGCAGCACGACCTCGCCGTCGAGCGGCAGCACAGGGAGGGTGAGTGATGCGGACGTCGAAGCCATGATCTCCCCTTCGGCAGTCAACTTGAGTTACACCGACTCAATGTTTGCGAGCCCAGATATGTTCCCATGCATGTGTTCGCTCTGAGCGATCGCCTGCCGACCTGGCCGAACACGGTCTCACGCCGGTAGAAACAGTCGCTCGGCGCGGCCTCATTCCCTCTACGGTCGGCCGGACCGCCCTGCGAGCGACCACCGCGAACGCGCCCCAAAGGGGCGCGGGGAACTGCGCGACCAGCCACAACAACGCCGCACCCGGCAACCGACCGCAACCGTTACGCCGAGTGGCACCCGCAGCTCCGCCACGGCCGGACAACGCCGTGGGGCCCGGACCGGGACCCGAGCGCCGTTGCGGCGGGAAAAGTGAGCGGCCGTCGCCACACGACCGCAACACGACTCACAGGAAACGACCTGAAACTGCCAGCGTAGGCACAGCAATTGGCGGCGCGCGACGGGGCCCGGGGGGCGACACATGGGTGAGAAGCAGTCGGCGGTCAAGCGGCCGGCACGGCGCGCCGTGCTGGCCGGGGCAGCCGTCGTCGCGGCAGCCGCCGCCGTCCCGTCGGCCCTGCGCGCCGTCGGCGGCGACGGCGAGGACGGCGCTCCCACCCCGGCCCGCACCGCCCCCGCGGCCCCCGTGGCAAGCCGCCCGGCGTCGTCGGCCTCCCCCCTCCCCCGCAGCGACCCGCGCCCGAACATCCTCCTCGTCCTCACCGACGACCAGCCCAAGGAGACGGACTGGGCGGTCCGCCGTACCGCCGACTGGCTGGGCGGGCAGGGCGTCACCTTCGCGCGGGCGCATGCCAACACCCCGCTGTGCGCGCCGTCCCGGGCCTCGATCATGTCGGGGCGGTACGCGCACCACCACGGCGTCCTCGACACCCGCCACCCGTACCACCTCGACCAGCACACCACCGTGCAGCGCCGACTGCACGAGGCCGGCTACCGCACGGGGCTCTTCGGCAAGTACCTCAACTACTGGCACACCGGCGACAACCCGCCGCACTTCGACGAGTGGCTCCTCCAGGAACCGGTGGCGTACTACGACGGCCACTACAACGACAACGGCACGGTCCGGAACATCCCCGGCTACAACACCCACGTCATCAGGGACCGCGCCCTCGCCTTCATCGACCGGTCGCGGACCGACACCCGGCCCTGGTTCGCGTACGTCGCCACCCGCAGCGCGCACGAACTCAACATCCCGGAGCGCAGGTACGCGCACGCGCGCGTGCCGGAGTGGCCCGGCCGGCCCTCCGTGTACGAGGGCGACAAGAGCGACAAGCCGCCGTTCCTGCGGACCGCGAAGCACACGTACGACCAGGGCAAGGCGCTGCGCGGGCGCCAGTTGCGCACCCTGCTGTCGGTGGACGACGCGATGCGGGACCTCCGGGACGAGCTGCGCGCGCTGGGGCAGCTGGAGAACACCCTCGTGCTGTTCACCAGCGACCACGGGCTGTGCTGGGCGGACCACGGCTGGCTGCGCAAGTCGGTGCCGTACCGGCCGAGCCTGGAGGTGCCGTTCTGGCTGTCCTGGCCCGCGCGGGGGCTGGGCGGGGGCACCGTCGACGACCGGCTCACCGGCCACGTCGACATCGCCCCGACCCTCCTGGACGCGGCCGGCATCACCCCGGACACCCCGCACGACGGCCACTCGCTCCTCGACACCCGCAACGACCGCGACCGCCTCCTCGCCGAGTGGTGGTGGAACCGGCAGGACCAGGAGCCGATCCACACCTGGGCCACCCACATCGGCAGGTCCACGCAGTACACCGAGTACTACCGCATCCGCCTCGACGGGCAGGGCCGGCCCACCCAGGGCGACGGCGCGGTCCTCTTCCGCGAGTTCTACGACCTGGCCGCCGACCCGTACCAGCTCACCAACCGCCTGCACGGCGCCACGGCCGCGCAGGAAGCGGCGCTCGGGATACCGGAGTCGGCGAAGGAGCTGGCGGCGGCGCGGCTCGGCTGAGAGCGCTCAGGGAGCGGCCGGGACGGCGGCGGGCAGGGCCTGGAGGCGCTCCCGCCGCCAGCGTCGTACCAGCGGCCAGAGCCCGGTGCCGATGCCCAGCGAGATCAGGTGGCCCCAGTTGGTCATCGGGTCCTGGAAGGCGATGAGGTCGGTGACGAGGCTGTAGCCGACCAGGGCGAGCAGCGGCCAGCGCAGCCAGGGGGCGAGGAGGCCGGAGAGCGCGCCGATGCTGGCGGCCACACCGAAGCTGATGCCGTAGTCGAGGCGGTGCAGCGAGGTGTCGGGAAGGTGGCCGGCCAGGACGGCGAGGCCGACCGGGACCTCGGTCGCGAGGGTGGCCAGGACGTGGCCCGTCAGGAAGACGAGGATCGCGCGGGCACCGCCTATCCGCCGCTCCAGCGCGGTCAGGACGAGCACGAAGGCCAGCGCGTACGGCGACAGCAGCCCGCCCGCGATCCACAGCGCGCTTGCCAGCAGGACGAAGACCGGGGTGCGCAGCAGGTGGGCGACGTCGGTGCTGGAGTCCTGGTAGAGCGCGTACCGGAGGCCGGGGCCGGCCCAGCTCGCGAAGAGCGAGGTGAGGGCCAGGATCGCCGTGTAGGCGAAGGTGACCGGGGTGCCGGTGGGGGTGGGGAGGAGCCGCCAGGGCAGCACGGGCCGGGGCAGCGGACGCGGCAGGCGCAGTTGGAGGGCGGTGCGCGAGGCGTCCGGGGCGGGTGCCGCGACCGGGCCGCGCTGGCGGGGTACGCCGTCGAGGAGGGCGGCGACGTCCCCGGCCGGAAGGGGCTCGGGCGTGGGTGTCGATGCGGCCCTCGCGGTCCGTTCCACGGTGAGGCGCTCCTTCCGTTTCACCCCACCCTTCGCCGTCCGGGGAGCCGCTGTCTATGACCGAGGCCACCCAGGGGACGATTCAAAGGATTTTCTGAAGAACCAAGAGGGGTCAGGAGGAACCATACGAGCCGCTTCCCGTCGCCCGCGGGCGCGAAGCGCCGGGCGGCCCCTCGAACGGGTGACACCCGTGCGGCTGCCCGACACCCGTAATTCGGGTGGCCGCAAAGCCCTGTTGGGGCAGGATGGCCGCCATGACGACCTCCGCCGCCGCACCCGACAGCCGCCCTGTGGTCCTGGACCGGCGCGACGGGCCGTACGGCGAGGTGGTGCTGCGCAGACACGGCGCGCTCCTCCAGATCATCGCCAACGGCTGCTTCCTGATGGACACCTCCGACGGACGCTCGGAACGGTTGCTGGTGGACGCCGCGTACCGGGCACTGGACGGACGGAGCGACCCGGCGGTGCTGATCGGCGGGTTGGGGGTCGGCTTCTCGCTCGCCCATGCCGCACAGGACGCCCGCTGGGGCCGGATCACGGTCGTGGAGCGGGAGTCGGCGGTCGTCGACTGGCACCGGGACGGTCCGCTCGCCGCGCTCTCCGCCCGCGCGTTCGCCGACCCGCGCACGGCGATCGTCCAGAGCGACCTCGTCACTTACGTCAATGAGACATCGGACACGTTCGACGCCCTGTGCCTGGACATCGACAACGGCCCCGGCTGGACCGTCGACAAGGCCAACGAGGGCCTCTACTCGGCGGCCGGACTCGCAAGCTGCGCAAGGGTGTTGAGGCCCGGCGGGGTACTTGCCGTATGGTCGGCACAGCCCTCTGCGGAATTCGAGGGAACCTTGTGGAATGCCGGTTTCCAACGGGTGCGTACCGAAGAGATCCCGGTTGCCCGGGGCGTTCCGGACGTCGTTCACCTTGCCGTCCGCCCTGGATAGCGAGTGCGCCTCCTGTCCCCGTAATGTGCATCCCTGACGCGGATCATTCAAGCGTCAATCGCAGTCATGGGATCACCCCACTGGTTCCGGAAAGCACACAGGGGCGGGCGATGGAGCAGACACACACCTCCCAGAACGGCGCGGCGACGGCGACTCAGGGCGCCCAGCGCCGGGTTCTGGTCGTCGAGGACGACCCCACGATCGTCGACGCCATCGCGGCCCGGCTGCGCGCCGAGGGGTTCCTCGTGCAAACGGCGGGCGACGGTCCGGCGGCCGTCGACACCGCCGAGGCCTGGCAGCCCGACCTGCTGATCCTCGACATCATGCTGCCCGGGTTCGACGGTCTGGAGGTCTGCCGACGCGTGCAGGCCGCCCGGCCGGTGCCGGTGCTGATGCTCACCGCGCGGGACGACGAGACCGACATGCTGGTCGGCCTCGGGGTCGGCGCCGACGACTACATGACGAAGCCGTTCTCCATGCGGGAGCTGGCGGCACGCGTGCACGTGCTGCTGCGGCGGGTGGAGCGGGCGGCGATCGCGGCCTCCACGCCCCGCTCCGGCATCCTGCGCCTCGGCGAGCTGGAGATCGACCACGCGCAGCGCCGGGTCCGGGTGCGCAGCGAGGACGTGCACCTGACGCCCACCGAGTTCGACCTCCTGGTGTGCCTGGCGAACACCCCGCGCGCGGTGCTCTCCCGTGAGCAGCTGCTCGCCGAGGTGTGGGACTGGGCGGACGCCTCCGGCACCCGCACGGTCGACAGCCACATCAAGGCGCTGCGCCGGAAGATCGGCGCCGAGCGGATCCGCACCGTGCACGGGGTCGGCTACGCGCTGGAGACACCGACGCCATGAACGCCGGGCCGGCCGGACCAAGAGGCCCCGGTGCTCCCGGGGGCCCGGGGGGCTCCGGGGAGGAGCCCTGGGGCGGGGTACGCCCGTTCTCGATCAAGACCAAGCTGGGCGGGCTGGTCGTCGTCTCGGTCCTGATCACCACCGGTCTGTCGATCGTCGCGGTGCACACCAAGACGGAGCTGCGCTTCATCACGGTCTTCTCGATGATCGCCACACTCCTGATAACGCAGTTCGTGGCGCATTCGCTCACCGCGCCGCTGGACGACATGAACGCGGTGGCCCGGTCGATATCGCAGGGCGACTACACGCGCCGGGTGCGCGAGAACCGCCGGGACGAGCTGGGCGACCTGGCCGAGACGATCAACGTCATGGCCGACGAGCTGGAGGCCCAGGACCGCCAGCGCAAGGAGCTGGTCGCGAACGTCTCGCACGAGCTGCGCACGCCCATCGCGGGACTGCGGGCCGTCCTGGAGAACGTCGTCGACGGGATCGCCGAGCCGGACACCGAGACGATGCGCACGGCCCTGAAGCAGACCGAGCGCCTCGGCCGGCTGGTGGAGACCCTCCTGGACCTGTCCCGGCTCGACAACGGCGTGGTGCCGCTGCGCCAGCGCCGGTTCGAGGTGTGGCCGTACCTCTCGGGCGTGCTCAAGGAGGCCAACATGGTCGCCGGGGCGCGCGGGAGTCTGGCCTCGGGCTCCGGGAACCACACGCGGACGGACGTCCATCTGCACCTCGACGTCTCGCCGCCCGAGCTGACCGCGCACGCCGACCCGGAGCGCATCCACCAGGTGGTGGCGAACCTCATCGACAACGCGGTCAAGCACAGCCCGGCGCACGGCCGGGTGACCGTGAAGGCGCGGCGCGGGCCACAGCCGGAGTCGCTGGAGCTGGAGGTCCTGGACGAGGGTCCCGGCATTCCGCGCTCGGAGTGGCACCGCGTCTTCGAGCGCTTCAACCGCGGCGCCGTACGACGGCCGCACGGTCCGGGCAGCGACGGCGGCACCGGGCTCGGTCTGGCGATCGCCCGGTGGGCGGTGGATCTGCACGGCGGCCGGATCGGCGTGGCCGAATCCGACCGGGGGTGCAGGATTATCGTCACTCTGCCGGGGCTTTCTTCCGTCCCAAGTTGACGTAAAGTTCGATCCGGAGCCTCAAGATCCACCTGTGGTCGGCACGGTCGTCCGCGCAGTCGGACACGTGTGATCAGGTGCGGCCCCCGCGCATGTCGCGCGGGGTGTTCGGCGTGAGGCGGTCGCCGGCGTGGCGGAGCCATGCCCGGTTGAGTCCGGTCACAGTGCAACCACGCTTGTTTCCCGCCATATCAAGCCCTGAAACACAGTTTTCGATGTGACATACGCGACGATGAACCGGCCCGACCTGACCTTCGCGGTCTTGGAGGCGTAGCCTTTATTCCCGCTGTCCATAACCTTGTGAAGCGGAAGAGGGCGGTTGCCGCCGTGTCGCCACAGTCCCCCAGTAACTCGAGCATCTCCACCGACGCAGACCAAGCGGGCAAGAACCCCGCAGCCGCGTTCGGACCGAACGAGTGGCTCGTCGACGAGATCTATCAGCAGTACCTCCAGGACCCGAATTCGGTAGACCGAGCCTGGTGGGACTTCTTCGCCGACTACAAGCCGGGGGCGCCCGCCGCCTCGGCTCCGGCGGGTACCGCGGCCGCGGGGGCCGCGGGCACCACCTCCACGACACCCGCGCCGGCCCAGCCGGCGGCTCCGGCGCCCGCCCCGGCCGCGCCCGCCGCCCAGGCGCCCGCAGCGCCCGCTCCGGTCACCCCGGCCGCGCCTGTCGCTCCGAAGGCCGCAGCGCCCGCCCCGGCGCCCGCGAAGCCCGCCGCCGCTCCGGCCCCGGCCGCCGCGAAGCCGGCCGCCGCGCCCGCCGCCGCTGCCCCGGAGGGCCCCGCGCTGGTCACGCTGCGTGGTCCGGCCGCCGCCGTCGCGAAGAACATGAGCGCCTCGCTGGAGGTGCCGACGGCCACCTCGGTCCGCGCGGTCCCGGTGAAGCTGCTGTTCGACAACCGCATCGTCATCAACAACCACCTCAAGCGCGCCCGGGGCGGGAAGATCTCCTTCACGCACCTGATCGGCTTCGCGATGGTGCAGGCCCTCAAGGCCATGCCGTCGATGAACTACTCGTTCGCGGAGAAGGACGGCAAGCCGACCCTGGTCAAGCCGCCGCACGTGAACTTCGGCCTGGCCATCGACCTGGTGAAGCCCAACGGCGACCGCCAGCTCGTCGTGGCCGGCATCAAGAAGGCCGAGACGCTGAACTTCTTCGAGTTCTGGCAGGCCTACGAGGACATCGTCCGTCGCGCCCGCGACAACAAGCTGACGATGGACGACTTCACCGGTGTCACGGTCTCCCTGACCAACCCCGGCGGCCTCGGCACCGTCCACTCGGTCCCGCGCCTGATGCCCGGCCAGTCGGTCATCATGGGCGTCGGCTCCATGGACTACCCTGCGGAGTTCCAGGGCACCAGCCAGGACACCCTGAACAAGCTCGGCATCTCGAAGGTCATGACGCTCACGTCGACCTACGACCACCGGGTCATCCAGGGCGCCGCCTCCGGCGAGTTCCTGCGCTCCGTCGCCAACCTCCTGCTCGGCGAGAACGGCTTCTACGACGACATCTTCGAGGCCCTGCGCATCCCCTACGAGCCGGTCCGCTGGCTCCGGGACATCGACGCCTCGCACGACGACGACGTCACCAAGGCCGCCCGCGTCTTCGAGCTGATCCACTCCTACCGGGTCCGCGGCCACGTCATGGCCGACACCGACCCGCTGGAGTACAAGCAGCGCAAGCACCCCGACCTGGACATCACCGAGCACGGCCTCACCCTGTGGGACCTGGAGCGCGACTTCGCGGTCGGCGGCTTCGCCGGCAAGGCGATGATGAAGCTGCGCGACATCCTCGGCGTGCTGCGCGACTCGTACTGCCGCACCACCGGCATCGAGTTCATGCACATCCAGGACCCCAAGCAGCGCAAGTGGATCCAGGACCGCGTGGAGCGCCCGCACTCCAAGATGGAGCGCGAGGAGCAGCTGCGGATCCTGCGCCGGCTGAACGCGGCGGAGGCCTTCGAGACCTTCCTTCAGACCAAGTACGTCGGCCAGAAGCGCTTCTCCCTGGAGGGCGGCGAGTCCGTCATCCCGCTGCTCGACGCGGTCCTGGACTCGGCCGCCGAGTCCCGCCTGGACGAGGTCGTCATCGGCATGGCCCACCGCGGCCGGCTGAACGTCCTCGCCAACATCGTCGGCAAGTCGTACGCGCAGATCTTCCGCGAGTTCGAGGGCAACCTCGACCCGAAGTCGATGCACGGCTCCGGCGACGTGAAGTACCACCTGGGCGCCGAGGGCACCTTCACCGGCCTGGACGGCGAGCAGATCAAGGTCTCGCTGGCCGCCAACCCGTCCCACCTGGAGACGGTCGACCCAGTCATCGAGGGCATCGCCCGCGCCAAGCAGGACATCATCAACAAGGGCGGCACGGACTTCACGGTCCTGCCGGTCGCGCTGCACGGCGACGCGGCCTTCGCGGGCCAGGGCGTGGTGGCCGAGACCCTGAACATGTCGCAGCTGCGCGGCTACCGCACCGGCGGCACGGTCCACATCGTCATCAACAACCAGGTCGGCTTCACGGCGGCGCCCGAGTCCTCGCGCTCCTCCATGTACGCCACCGACGTGGCCCGCATGATCGAGGCCCCGATCTTCCACGTGAACGGCGACGACCCGGAGGCGGTCGTGCGCGTCGCGCGCCTGGCCTTCGAGTTCCGCCAGGCGTTCAACAAGGACGTGGTGATCGACCTCATCTGCTACCGCCGCCGCGGTCACAACGAGTCGGACAACCCGGCCTTCACCCAGCCGCTGATGTACGACCTGATCGACAAGAAGCGCTCGGTGCGCAAGCTCTACACCGAGTCCCTGATCGGTCGCGGCGACATCACCCTGGAAGAGGCCGAGCAGGCCCTCCAGGACTACCAGGGCCAGCTGGAGAAGGTCTTCACGGAGGTCCGCGAGGCCACCGCGCAGCCGGCCGCCGCGCCCGCGCACGAGCCGCAGGACGGCTTCCCGGTCGCCGTGCCGACCGCGGTCTCCGCGGAGGTCGTGAAGCGCATCGCCGAGTCCCAGGTCAACATCCCGGACTACTTCACCGTCCACCCGCGTCTGCTGCCGCAGCTGCAGCGCCGGGCGGCGATGATCGAGGACGGCACGATCGACTGGGGCATGGGCGAGACCCTGGCCATCGGCTCGCTGCTGATGGAGGGCACCCCGGTGCGCCTGTCCGGCCAGGACTCGCAGCGCGGCACCTTCGGCCAGCGCCACGCGGTCCTCATCGACCGGGAGACGGGCGCGGACTACACCCCGCTCCTCTACCTGTCCGAGGAGCAGGCCCGCTACAACGTCTACAACTCGCTGCTCTCCGAATACGCGGTGATGGGCTTCGAGTACGGCTACTCGCTGGCCCGTCCGGACGCGCTGGTGATGTGGGAGGCGCAGTTCGGTGACTTCACCAACGGCGCCCAGTCGATCGTCGACGAGTACATCTCGGCGGCCGAGCAGAAGTGGGGCCAGACGTCCGGCGTCACGCTCCTGCTCCCGCACGGTTACGAGGGCCAGGGCCCGGACCACTCCTCGGCCCGTATCGAGCGCTTCCTCCAGCTCTGCGCCCAGAACAACATGACGGTCGCGATGCCGACCCTCCCGTCGAACTACTTCCACCTCCTGCGGTGGCAGGTGCACAACCCGCACCACAAGCCGCTGGTCGTCTTCACCCCGAAGTCGATGCTGCGCCTCAAGGCGGCGGCCTCGAAGGCGGAGGAGTTCACGAGCGGGCAGTTCCGCCCGGTCATCGGCGACGACTCGGTTGACCCGAACGCGGTCCGCAAGGTCGTCTTCTGCACCGGCAAGGTCTACTACGACCTGGAGGGCGAGCGGCAGAAGCGCGGCGTCACGGACACCGCGATCATCCGCCTGGAGCGCCTGTACCCGCTGCCGGGTGCGGAGCTCCAGGCCGAGGTCAACAAGTACCCGAACGCCGAGAAGTACCTCTGGACCCAGGAGGAGCCGGCGAACCAGGGTGCCTGGCCGTTCATCGCGCTCAACCTGATCGACCACCTGGACCTGGCGGTCGGCGCCGACGTCCCGGCCGGCGAGCGCCTGCGCCGCATCTCGCGCCCGCACTCCTCGTCCCCGGCGGTGGGTTCGGCCAAGCGCCACCAGGCCGAGCAGGAGCAGCTGGTGCGTGAGGTCTTCGACGCGTAGGCCTGCCGTCCCCTCGGGATCATCACGTTGATGGGCCCGGCCCCGTGAAGGGGGCCGGGCCCATCAACGTGTGCGTGGGATCAACTGGCCTGGGGCTCGAAGTCCCAGTACGGGCGGTTGCGGGCTCGGGCCGAGAAGGTGTGGACGTGCTGCTTGCCCAGCGTCGCCTCCAGGTCGGTCAGGACCTCCTGCTCGGTCTTCTCCGCCTGCTGCCGGGCCCGCAGGCCACGCAGGTCGGCCGCGTGGGCGACGCGAGCGGACAGGGTGAGCGGGTGGGTACGGCCGAGGGTCTCGGTGGCGCGGTCGATGGTCACCCTGCTCAGTTCGGCGGCGGACTCCGTCTCACCGACGAGGTTGCGCAGCGCGGAGGCGTTGATGGCGCAGCCCAGCGTGTAGGGGTGGTGCTCGCCGACGGCCTCGGCCATGTCGGCGAGCGCCTGCTCGGTCAGGACGTGGGCGTGCTCCCACTCGCCGACGTTGCGCAGGATCAGTGCCTGGTTCGACCGGGCGCCGATGATGAACGGGTGTCCCTCCGGCAACAGTTCCTCGTACCGGGCGACGACGGACTCGCTGGTCTCGCGGGCCAGGTCGAGGTCACCGTGCTCGCGGTTGAAGCAGCTGTGGCTGACGGACGCGGCGACCGTGTGGAGGTCGGTCTCGCCCAGCGTGCGTTCGTAGCCCTCCAGCACCTTGGTGAGGAGCTCCCCCGCCGAGGCGCGGTCGCCGTTCCACAACCGGCAGAGGGCCAGGTTGTGTTCGGCCCGCAGCACATCGGGGGTTCGTTTGCCGCCGACGTGGCCGTACACGCGGACGTTGTGGGCCTGGATGAACTCGGCTTCCGAATAGCGGCCCAGCAGCCTGAGGTCGATGGCGTAGGACACCTCGGAGAAGAGGGTTGTGAGGTGTCGGTCGGTCATCAGCAGGCGGCGCTGCTCAAGCGTCTTCCAGTCGATGGCCAGAGCTTCCCGGTACTCGCCGAGCAACCGGTGTGCGAAGGCCAGGTTGTTCAGAGCGCTCAGGGTCCGGGAGTCCTGCTCGCCCAGGAGGTTCCAGTACACCGGGTGGATCCACGAGTACAGCTCGAAGGCCTCCCTGTACCTGCCGAGGCCCCACAGGTCGGCGCCCAGCCCGTTGGCCACCCGGAGGTAGTCCAGGTCGCACTCGCCGCGTTCCTCGCGAAGCCGTGCCATGGCCGCCCGGTCGATCGCCTCGGTCTCTTCGAACCGCCCGGCCGACCGCAGCAGGTTGGCGTAGTGGTACGTGGCCTCCCAGACGCGCGGATGCGACTCACCGAGCAGTTCGCGCCACGCGTCGACGGTCCGTCGGGCGAGCTTCCAGCCTGAGGTGTACTCACCCGCCCACCACATGTACCGCAGGCAGTTGAGGACCAGAAGCTGGACCCGGCGATCCGTACTGTTGAGGACGTCGGCGTACTTCAGATGCGACACCAGCCCCGCGTACGCCTGCCAGTTACGGGTGTCGGTCGGGCGTCCGGGGTCCGCTTCGGCCAGTGCGCGCCGTACCACTTCGATGAACTCCCGCCGGCTCTCCTCGGGCATGTCCTTGCCGACGATCTGGTGGACCATCCGGTGCAGGTACACCGACTCACCGGGCGAGGGGGCCTCGTCCGCACCGACCTCCTGGGACTCCAGCCGGACCACGGAGTACTGCCGTAGCTGGTTGATCGCCTTGTTCCACAACAGCGGGTCGTCGAGCAGGCCGGTGAGCTGCTCGGGCAGATCGTCGTGGGACATCTCGCGCAGCATGCGGACGGGGATGAAGCCGGGTGCGAAGAACGTGCACAGCCGCAGCAGGTCGACTGACTCCGGGACAGTGTCGCGGAGCTTGTTCAGCAGTATCGACCACACGGTCTGGAAGGGCACCGGTAAGTCGGCGGAGACCCGTACGACGTCCTGGTCGACGCCGTCCTCCAGCAGGGCGATGTAGTCGTCGACGGTCAGGTCCGAGTCGTTGAGCCAGCCGGCCGTCTGGTCCAGCAGCAGCGGAAGGTCCTCCAGGGCCTCGGCGAGCTGGTCGGCCTCCTGCTCCGACAGCCGCGTCGCGCGACGCCGGATGAAGGCGACCGACTCGTCCCTGTCGTAGATCCGTACTTCGAGCAGTTTGCTGTTGTGCTCGCTCCACTCGGGGTTGCGGGAGGTGATGAGCACATGCCCGGAGCCGGACGGGACCAGGTCCCAGACCTGGTCGGGTTCATCCGCGCCGTCCAGGATCAGCAGCCAGCGCGAGAAGGGTGTGCCCCGGCGGAGGGAGTCACGGACCGCGCGAAGCCGCTCACCGTAGTCGTCACCGGTGGACAGGTGCAGCGCAGGGGCGAGTTCGGCGAGCAGGCGGCGACAGGCGCCCCGGCTTTCGGCGCCGACCCACCACACCACGTCGTAGTCGGAGGCGAATCGGTAAGCGTACTCGGCGGCCAACTGGCTCTTGCCCACTCCGGGCATGCCGTGCAGCGTGACGACGCGAGCGCCCGGTTCGCTGTCCTGGAGCAGTTGGTAGACCTCGTTCAGCACCGGCTCGAGGCCGGTGAAGCGGATGTTGCGGCGCGGCACACCGCCCCACACCTCGGGCATCGCGGCGGGGAAGCGTGGGACGCGAGAGCCGTCGGCCGACGAGCGCGCATCGGTCGGCAGGCCCAGCCGGTCCAGAAGACGGCGCTCCGCCTCGTCCGCTTCCATGCCGATGAGGTTGACCGGCGCGAGTACGGCGACGGCGGCGGGCACAGCGGTGTCGGTGACGGAGACGGCGGCGAACCGGGAGGGGTCCGGTGCGACCACCGCGCGCAAGGCAGCGTTCCACTCCTCGAAGGTACGGAAACCGAGTCGCAGGTAGTGGCCGCTGATCACGATCAGGATCCTGCCCTCCGCGAGCGCAAGACCGCGCAGAAGATCCTCCAGGCTCTCCTCGGCCGGGGAGTCCCAGCGTATGTGGACGACCCGGACGCCCCGCCGCTCCAGCCGGTCCCCGATCCACGCGGCCCAGGCCCGGTTGAATCCGGCGAAGCTGATCGTGACGGTCTGCCTCCCGGTCCCCCTCTCGGCCGACCTGACCGGCGTACGCGTCTCAGACATGCAGCGACCTCCGCACATAGCCATGAAGGAACCCAGACGACTCCTGGTCGGCCTCAGATGATCTGGGGCTCGAAGTCCCAGTAGGGCCGGGTACGGCAGCGGGCCGAGACCGTGTGCACGTGTTGCTTGCCGAGCACGGCGTAGAAGTCCGCCAGCGCCTCCCGCTCGACCTTCTCCGCCTGCTGCTGGTCTCGCAGCGCTCTGAGGTCGGCGGCATGGGCGATACGGGCGGACAGGGTGAGCGGATGCCTGGTGCCCAGGGTCTCGGCGGCCCGGTCGACGGTCACACCGCTCAGCGTGGCGGCGCTCTCCGGATCACCGACGAGGTTGCGCAGTGCGGAGGTGTTGAGGGCACATCCCAGGGTCCACGGGTGCTTGTCGCCGACCGCGGTGGTCATGTCGGCGAGGGCCTGCTCCATGAGGTCGTGCGCGGTGTCGAGTTCGCCGACGTTCCGCAGGACGAGTGCGTGGTTGGCACGGCATCCGACGACGAACGGATGGCCGGCGCCGAGCATCGACTCGTAGCGCGCGAGGACCGACTCGCCCAGCTCCCGCGCCTGTTCGATGTCGCCGTGCTCGCGGAGGAAGAAGCCGGAGCTGGCCGCGGAGCGCAGGCTCAGCGGATCGGTCTCGCCCAGTACCCGCTCGGAGCGCTCCTGCACCCGCAGCAGAAGTTCCCCTGCCCGATCATGGTCTCCGCCACGGTAGAGGCACAGCGCGAGGTTGTGTTCGGCTGCGAGGGTCTGCGGGTTGTCCGGCCCCATGACGATGCGCTGCTCGCGCACGTTCTCGGCCTGGACCGTCTCGGCCTCCGCGTATCGGCCCAGCAGCCGCAGGTCGGTCGCGCAGACGAATCCGGAGTACAGCGTCCGCGGATGGCGATCCCCCAGCAGCTCACGGCGGGCCTTCCAGGTGAGCCTGTTCATCTCGAGAGACTCCGTGTAGCGCCCCAGCAGCCGCAGTGTCTCGGCCAGGTTGTTCTGGGCGTCGAGCGTCTCCGAGTGCTCGCCGAGAAGGTCCCGGAAGTCGAGGAGGATCCACTGGGAGACCAGCAGTGCCTCGTCGTAGCGGCCCAGGCCGCCCAGGTCCGCGGCAAGGCCTTTGGCCGCGCGCAGGTGCTCCAGGTCATGAGGCCCGCGTTCGTCCCGCAGGTGATCGACGGCGATGCGGTTGATGACCTCCGCACGGGCGTACTGGCCTGCCTCGCGCAGCACGTTGGCGTAGTGATGGATGAGATCCCAGATCCTCGGATGCGTCTCGCCGAGCAGCGACCGCCAGGTGTCCATGGCACGCTCGCCGAGCTCGATGCCCGCTTCGTACTCGCCGGAGACATACATGTAGCGCAGGCAGTTGAGGACGAGCCGCTGCACCTGGGGGTCGGTGCTGCTTAGCACGTCCGCGTGCCTGAGATGCGGAACGATCTCGGCATAGGCGGGCCAAGACTGCGGGTCCATGGGGCGGCGTGGATCCGCCTCGGTCAGCGCCTGCCGTACGACCTCGGCGAATTCCTGACGGTCCTTCTCCGGCATGTCCTTGTGGACGATCTGGTGCACCATGCGGTGAAGGTAGAACGACTCCCCGGAGAGGGCCGGGTGGTGGGAGCCCGTGTCGCGGAACTCCGGGCGCACCACCGAGTACCGGCGCAACTGGTCGATCGCCCTGTTCCACAGCAGGGGATCGTTGAACAACCTCGCCACCCGTTCGGGCAGGTCGTCGTGGGACATGTCCCTGAGCAGCCAGACGGGAATGGAACCTGACGCGAAAAATGTGCACATTCTGAGCAGATCCACTGATTCGGGCAACGTCTCGCGGAGCTTGTTCAGCAGGATCGACCAGGCCGTCTGAAACGCGACGGGGAAGTCCGCCGAGACCTTGACCACGTCATGCTCGATACCGTCTTCCAGCAGCTCCATGTAGGCCTGGACCGACAGGTCCGAGTCGTTCAGCCATCCTGTCGTCTGGTCCAGCAGCAGTGGCAGATCCTCCAGGGCTTCGGCGAGTTCGGTGGCCTCCGACTCGGCCAGCCGCGTCACCCTCCGACGGATGAAGGCCACCGACTCGCCCCGCTCGTAGACCCCCACGTCCAGCAGGTTGCTGTTGTGCTCCCGCCACTCGGGGTTCTGGGAAGTGATCAGCACGTGGCCGGGGCCGGTGGGCACCAGGTCCCAGATCTGGTCCGGCTCGTCCGCACCGTCCAAGATCAGCAGCCAGCGCCGGTACGGATCGCCCCGCCGGAGCGAGTCGCGTACGGCACGCAGTCGTTCACCGTATTTCTCGTCGGTGGGCAGGTCCAGGCTCGGGGCGAGCTCCGAGAGAAGGAGGCGGCAGGTGACTCGTTTGTCCGCGTTGACCCACCACACCACGTCGTACTCGGAACCGAATCGGTGCGCGTACTCGGTGGCGAGCTGGGTCTTGCCCACTCCCGACATGCCGCACAAGGTCACCACGCCCCCGCCCGGTTCGGAAACCCTGAAGAGGCGACAGACCTCGTCCAGCAGTGGGTCACGACCTGTGAACCGGGTGTTGCGACGAGGCACTCCGCCCCATACCCCGGACATCGCGTTCGGAAAGCGCGGCCCGCGCTCTTCTCCGTCGGCCGGTTCGGGCATGGGATCGGCCGGCAGGCCGAGCCGGTCGAGCAGCCGCCGCTCCGCCTCTTCGGCATCGATGCCGGTCAGCCCGGCCGGGTCGAGTACTGCGGTCGCCTCGGGAACGGGTGCCGTGGTGACGGACACCGCCGCGAAACGCGCCGGGTCGAGGGCCACGACCTCCAGTAGAGCCGCATTCCACTCCTCGGGGGTGCGTGCACCGAGCTGGAGATACCGTTCGCTGACGACGATCAGAATGCGCCCCTGGACGAGCTGCAGTTCCCTCAGAAGCTCCCTGGGGGAGACCTCCGCCGGGGAGTCCCAGCGCCGGTGGTCGACGTGCAGGCCGCGCCGCTCCAGCAGGTGGCCGATCCAAGCCGCCCAGGCCCTCTCGGCTCCGGCGAAGCTGATCGTGACGGCACTACGCGCCGTCGCCCCGGCCGGTGTTCGAGCTTCGGACATGCAGTGATCTCCCCCTTCTCGAATCACCGAAAATCGTAGGACTCGCGCGCAGTTCTTCGGTGGGGAACGAACGCGACGGGGACCGACGAGCACATGCGCCACGCGCCTTTGGCCATCACTTTTTCGGGTGTCCGACCGTGGAGCCGTGCTGTCGTCTCCACAGGTCCCACGCGGACTTCACGTGCGTCTGGGCTCGCACCGTGTGCTCCCGGGGGGCGGGGTGCTCGGCCATTCGCTCGTGGGTGGCCACGATCTGGTCCACGAACTGCTCTCCCTGCTGCGTGAGATGGGGCGATCCCACCAACGCGGGCAACGCCGCCGTCACCTGGGCGCGGTACCGCGCATGCTGCGACCAGGCCGCCTCACGCTGCCCCCGGTCCTCGCTCCGGAGCGCACACTGCTGGAAGAAATCCGCCATGGCCAGATGTGCGTACACGCCCTGCAACAGACCGTCGTACGGTCGTGGATCCCGGCGCCAAGGCGCGAAATAGCTTTCGTCGGGCCCGGCATGGTGCAGCACCAGCATGTCGCTGAGCACGCAGAGTTTCGTGTGCTGGATCTCGTGCACGATGGTCACGGCAAACGTGGTCGCAGTGGGCGGCGTACTGCTGAGCAGGGCGCCGAAGGCCTCACGGCGTGTCCCGCTGCACGTGCCGGGGCCACGGGCGTCCGTGCCGAGCACTGCCGGCTCGGCGAGGGGGATCAGACAACGGAGCAGAGCGACGGCTTCCGCTACACGGTGCTCGCCTCCCAGCCGCAGCTTGGCAGCGGTCTCCGACCAGGCCCGCGACCACCGTCCGCGGCCGGCCTCGTCGAGCACCGTCGGGCCGCTCAGCAGCTTGTGCCGGGGACCGTCGTACGCGGTGCGGTACGGGTCCAGGTCGTCCAGTGGCATGAGCGGACCTCCCGGCAGCAAGCCGGGCAACGCATACGCGGACGTCCAGGCAGGTGCCGCGGACCAGGCTCCGATGCCGTCCTCACAGTCGACGGTGACGTCCGGCGCGCCCTTCTGCCGCAGCGTGATCCGCCCGTTCTCGCAGACGGCATCGACCGGGGCGCTCCCGGGCTCCGCCGTACGCAGGGCCCCGAGCGACGGGAGGGTGAGCACACCGTCCCGGGCGGTGAGCCGCACGGCGAAGGAGATCCCGGCCCGGGCGGCGGCCACGGCCGCAAGCGCGCCGAAATAGGCCAGGTGGCATCCGAGTTCACGGACGCGCGATGCGATCGGCGGTCCGGATTCCGGTTCCAGGCCGAGCAGGCACTGGCGGGCCCAGGGGCCGACAAGGGGGTGGAGGAGACGCGCACGCGCGGGGGTCGTGGCATGGGGCGGCCACGGACTTCCGCTGTTCCCGGCCGAGGACACCCGGTCGGCCTCCTCCAGCAGGTGCCAGTCCTCTCGCACCCGGTCGCGAGCCCTAGCCGGGAGCACCGCCGCATCCGCGTCCTCGACCGCGTCGAGCACCGCGCGCAGCGTGAGCAGCCGCCGGGTGTCCTGGTCGCGCACCAGGAGCGCCAGTGTGTCCGGATCACCTTCGGTTCGGCCGAGTGCCGCCAGAGAACGGTCCGAAAGCACGGGAAACAGCATGGACGGGGACCTCTCCTCGGACGTGGACGCCACCTGGACGGACGCGGAGGCCGTCGCGGTGGCCGCAGCCAGCCGATCCCGCACATGGCGGATGAAGCGCTGCAGGTCGTCGCAGTACACGGAGGGATTCGCGAAGCCGTGTCCGGCCCGGTAGCGATGGGCGTAGTGGCCGCCGCCGCAGACACCGAGCAGGGAACATGCCCGGCACCGCGCCGACAGGGCTGCCACTCCCGTCTGCCGGGCCACCACCCCGGGATGCCGCAACGCCTCGTCGAAATCATGCTGAAACACATCCAGGCCGGTCGCGGCGGCACCGTCGTACGCGGACTTCAGCGAGTCGACCTGCTCGATGGATCCGTCTGTCTCCACGACGATCGCGTCGAACGGGGCGAGCCCCAGCGACTCGGTGGCGGCCGGCAGGCCCGACAACAGCGCGATGCACTCCTCGAAGAGCCTTACCCGCACTTCCCGGTGGCCGGATCGCCACCAGCGGTCGAAGACCGCGCAGAGCCAGTCGCCGTAGCGCGTGCCCTCCAGATGCGGGGGCGGTGCCGACCAGTTGCCGTGCGGCAGCAGCAGGTCGAGGGCAGGCGGGTGCAGAGCGAGGAGGGACTCGTAGGTCTCCACCGGATCGAGAGTGGGATCGACGACCGTGAGGACTCCGGCGTACGCATCCGGGAAGCGCTCCGCGAGCAACCGCGCTCCGCGTGCGGCGGCAGGCCAGGAGGGGCGTCCCGAGTGGTCGACGCGGCGGGCGTTGTGTGCGGCCAGGCCGCCGTCCAGGCTGATACCGATCCGTATGCCGTGGCGGACCAGGGTGGTCATCCGTGCCTCGGTGAGAAGCGTGGCATTGGTCTGGACAATGGGGTGGACCGTGCAGCCGGCAGGAACGCGATCGCGTACCAGAGCCGTGAAACGGGCCATCGTGCCGACACCCGCCAGCAGGGGTTCACCACCGTGCAGGACGAGCGAGATCGCCGTCAACGCATGGTCGCGTGCGTGCTCGGCGATCCGGTGCGCCGTGCGATCCAGCACCACAAGCGGAGCCGCAGCAGGACGGCCCCGCCAGGTCCGGTCGGGCCCCTCGTAGAGATAGCAGTAACGGCAGGCGAGATTGCAGCGACCATGCACCTTGACGATGAACTGCCGGAACGGAGCGGGGCCGACGCCACCCCGCACACTCCCTGGCCCGACACCGGCCGCGGCCTCTCCGGGCACGCCGATCTCGCCTGCCAGACCGGTACGGTCGCCGCGCGACCGCCTAGAACGCATTGTTGAAGCCCCACAGCGTCTGGCTCGACCGGACCGCACGTGCTCTCAGCTCCGCGAGCACCTCACGCAGCACAGGATGGTCCACTCCCTTCAGATCCCCCAGATCCAGGTCCAACAGGTCCGGCAGGGGCTCAACCGCCCCCGCCGATTCGGCCTCCGGCGGAGACTGGTCCCGTGCGTCCACCCCGGGCTCCTCTCGAATCGTCCCGTTGATCAGTCCCGTTCCAGCTCTGCCAGTCGTAGCTCCGTCTGCCGTGCGGTGGGCTCCTCGGTGCCCGCGCTGTCGTCCGGAAGCCGGGACCACTCCGTCCAGGCGGCCCGGTAGGCTTCCCGAGCGGCCAGCGGGCGGGCGGCGGCCTCGTATGACGTGCCCCGCCAGTGGTGTGCCTGCGCCCCCAGCCTCACCACCTGCTCGCGCAGGCCGGGCGATCCCGCGTCCCGCTCCGCCGACCGAGCTGCCGCGGCGGCTGCGCCGAACGCCTCAACCGCTTCGTCGAGCCGGGCGGGACGCCCCAGGCCCTGATACGCCTCGAACCTGGCCTGCCCCAGTTCGAACCAGCAGTGAGCCGAGAGCAGCGGGTCGCGGGCCTGCGCACCGGCCAGCCCGAGAAGGTACTCGGCCTCCCGCAGGTCGACTCGGTCGCCCCGGGCCCGGTAGCGGAGCAACAGGGCACGGCCCAGCAGAAGGAGGCGGGCCGCGAGCTCAGGACTGTCCGAAGGCGTTTCCGCACGACATCCGCGCAGGACCCGGATCGCCTGGACCAAAAACTCGAAAGCGGATGAACCGGTCTCCGCCGCCGCCTGCCGCAGGAGGACTTCGCCCCACTCGGCGAGGGCATCCGCGTACGCGGGAACTTCCCGGGGCATCCTCTGCGCCGCCTGCGCGAAGCGCTCTGCCGCCTCACGCAGTTCCCCTGGCTCCCCGGACTCGGCGTACCGCGCCGTGCTGATCCGCCCCGCCCGCATCAGCAGATCCGCGCGCTCGCTCCCCGAACGCGCGAGGGCCAGCGCCTCGTCGATACGTGCCTGGGCCTCGGACAGGGCACCGCCCGAGCTCAGCAAGGCGTCGACCAGGTCCGACAGGGCCCCGACGCGAGAGGACACCGGCCAGGTGCCGGTACCCCCACCGTCGTCCACAGCGCTGCGCAGAGACTGCGTGCCCTGTTCCGCGTAGCGGCGGGACTGCTCGGGGTCCTCCGCGGTACCGGACAGGCGCAGCAGGATTCGGCCCCGGGCCAGCGGCAGTTCGGGGGGCAGGTGGCGGTCGGGCCAGGCGCCTGTGAGCGCCTCCAGCAGGCCGGCTGCAATGCGCAGCGGTTCGCTGTCGCCGTCCAGGCTCCACTGCGCCTCCAGCGCGCCGGCTCTCTCCAGGGTCAGCCGCAGCACCTCCCGCTGGTCCAGTTCGGGGGTGCCACAGGCCTCGGCGTACTCCTGATCGGCGCGGCGCAGCAGATCGAGGGCGCCCGCCGGGTCGCCCCGCCGCCTGCGGTCGGTGGCGGCGGCCCGCAGCACCCGGGCGAGGACGGCCCGTTCGCGCCGGGCGTGCGGGTGGGCGACGGCCCGGTCCGCCGCCGCCTCGGCCTCGCTCAACAGATCGGCGCCGCCCTGGACCTCCCACATACGCAGGACGCAACTCGCGTACTCCGACCACAATTGCGGGTCATCCTCAGCGAGCGCCTCGTGCCGGGTGGCCCCGCGCAGCAGTTGTACCGCGTCGACAAGGTCCTGCAGCATGCCCTCGGTGTCGAACCGGGCCAGCAGGCCGCGGGCCTGGTGGACGGCCTGGCGGCCGGGGCGTTCGCTCGGCCGTACGGCGGTGTCGCGGCCACCGTGCGGACGGAACCGCTCGGGCAGCGGCATGAAGCGTTCCAGGACTCGAACAGCGACCTCGGCGAAGGGCTGCGGAACCGGGTTCGCCTCGCCGTCACCGCGGGAGGGGTACGGCCGTCCGACCGACTCGCCATCGCCGATCTGGTCCAGGACCAGCGCCGGGAAGTTGACGCTGCGCCTGCCGAAACGCTGCTCGATGTACTCGGAGCAGTGCTTGAGGACACGCAGGGCCTCGCCCCTGCCGACCATGGCGAGCAGAGCCTCCTGGACCTCGGGCTCCATCTCGTACCACTGGGTGCCGCCCCCGCCCTGGTCCGCCTGGTCCTCGCCGGCGCGGGTGACCAGGCCACCGAGCAGTACCTCGGCGAGTTCGGAGGGGCCGGAGTCGGGCAGCATGGTTCGCTGTACCAATTGCATCACCGGCAGGCAGAGCGGAGCGGCGGCCAGGTATCCGGCGAGGCGTCCGGCGCCCGGCGAGGCAGTGGACAGGAACCTGCTGACCCGCTCGACCGGCGACAGCGTGCGCCGCAAAGACGGCGCCCCCACGGCCGGTGGGTCCGCGCGCACCCAGCCCACCGCACCCGCCACCGGTCCGGCGCCGATCCTGGACAGCAGCCTGGCCCACGCCCCGAGCGCCACGGGCTCGGGCGGCAGCACGGGTACCGGTACGGCGCCCCGTGGACCGCCGGACGCGACCCCGGCCGGGGTGTGCACACGGAGTGCGGTGGCGCCGCCCAGGGTCTCGCCACGGCTCAGTTCGCCGTACGTCACCGGCAGCCGGGTGCGACTCCACATCCGCTGCGGCAGCGGCTGGAGCACGGCGACCGGGGCTTGCCGGGCCAGGTGGTGGAGCAGTCGGTGGATGCGGCCGCTGCGCCACAGTGGCCCTGCGCAGTCGCTGACCAGGACGGTGATACTGCGCCCGGTCGGGTCGCTGAGGTGGTCGGCGGTGTGCAGTGGCGCCGCGTGCATGTCCGCACTTCGGCTCATCGCGATCCCGCCGTCGGGTCCGGTGTGCAGATGACTCACCCGGATGCTTCGGAAGGCTCCCAACTGGCCGAACACTTGGATCAGTTCGCCGAACATCCGGTCCCAGACCCGCATCGACGGGGAGACCTCCATGACCAGTTGCAGCCGGGCGTCTCCGCGGGACACCGGGCGGTGGACGGGCAGGATCAGGCCGCCCGCCCGCGCACTCCGCTCGGCGGTCGCCGTCTCGTCCAGCTCCGCGCGCAGCGGCGGAGCGGCACTCCGGTAGGCCTGCAACGGTCGTAAAGCGCGCTGGAGTTCGCGTGGCGCGGGCAAGGTGGGAGCGGCAGGCGCCCCGACCGGCAACCCGGCGGTCCGGCCGCGACCGGTACCGCGCCGCTGCGGCGATACAGGGTAGAGGTGTGCACGGCGGTCGGGTCCGATGGCCTCGAAGGTCTCCACCGGCGCCCGGCTTCCGCCGCCCGGTGGCGGAGCCGGTGCCCCCGGTTCCCGCGCCGGTACGCCGGTCCCCTGTTCCTCCCCCGGCGCCCCGTGCGTCTCCGCGTTCGGCAGTTCCGGATGCGGGCCGGAACCCGGCCCCTGCGCCCCGCCCGTCCCAGCGCCGCCCGTCCCGGCGCCGCCCGGTGGGCGCGCCCACCGGGCCAGCCAGAGGGCATCGCTGAGCCCTTTGATGTCCGGGTCGAGCCCGGCCATCCGCAGCCGGCGGATGAGTTCGGCCAGCGGGCCGACCTCGGCGCCGGGCAGATCCGGGTCGGGCGGAAGCGGGCCGTGTCGGGGCGCTGCGTCCGGCATCAGCGGCTCACCTCGGACGGTCAAGGCGCTGGATAAGCAGGTCGGCGAGGCGGTCCCGGCTGGGCGGGGAGGCCGCGTCGGTGAGGTAGATGGCGTTCAGCAGCTGGTCGGCGGCGAGGAGTTCGCTGCGCGAACGCTCCAGGAACCGGTTGATCAGGTCGTCGCCGGCACGGGCCGCCTCGTCGCCAAGGTGGGCGCGGACGAAGGTGGCCAGGCGGTTGTGGTCGGGGAGGTCCAGCTCCAGGTGGATACAGCGGCGCATCAGCGGGGCCGGGAAGTCCCGCTCCCCGTTGCTGGTCAGCACGACGAACGGGAAGGCCCGGCAGCGGACCCGGCCGTCGCGGACCCGGACCTTGGTGCCGTCGGCGGTGAGCACCTCGGCCTCGCCGTCCGGCAACCGGTCGGCGATCCGCTGCAACTCGGGGATGTCGAACTCGCCTTCCTCCAGCACGTTCAGAAGGTCGTTGGGCAGGTCGATGTCGCTCTTGTCGAGCTCGTCGATCAACAGCACACGCGGGGAGTCGGAGGGCACGAGCGCGGTGCCGAGCGGGCCGAGCCGGATGTAACTGCCGATCGCCTCGACGGCCCCCGGGCCGCCGCCCTCCGCGCCGTCCCCGCCTTGGGCCGCGATCTGCACGTCCTGGAGCCGGGCGATGGCGTCGTAGTCGTACAGGCCGTCCTGGAGCCTGGAACGGCTGACGACGGACCAGCGCAGCACGTCGCCAAGACCCAGTTCGTACGCCACCGAGTGCGCGAGGGTGCTCTTGCCCGCGCCCGGACTCCCGGTGACAAGCAACGGGCGGCGCAGGTACAGCGCCGCATTGATCATCTCCAGTTCCTCGGCGCCGGGCCGGTGCAGTTCGGCGAGATGCCGGTGCGCACCGAGCCTGCGGTCCCGGGAGCCGTCACCTCTGTCCGTCGCAGGCGTGAGGCCGTCGCCCTCGTCCGCCGTCTCCCGCGTTTCCCGGCCGGAGAAGTCCCGCCAGGGAGGAGCCGGAGGCAACCTGTTCATGCCGTCGTGGGGCTCCCCAGCACCGCGGTAGATGAGCCACTCACTGGATTCGGTCATATCCGGTCCTTGTCGTCACTCGTCCGTTCCGTCCCCACGGCAGCCGTCGAACGCACTCCAGCGCGTTTCACGTTAACGACCCGCAAGAACCCGTGTAAGGGCCGCACACCAGGCGCGCGAGTTCACAGTGCCTCCAGCAAGTCCTCGGCACCGGGCAGGGATTGATGCGGATCGTCGTACAGGAGAGCGATGCCCTTGGCCCAGAACGCCTCGGGAAGTCCTTCGCACATCCGTCTGCGCAAGCGGTGCACCAGCCGGGGCAGCTCCCAAGCGCCGCCCGCATCATCGACGGTCATCCGGGCACCTCGGTGGAACTCCCCGCACAGCGAGTCAGCCGGACGCGTCCAGCGGCGCCACAGCACCACTCCGTACCCCGCCCCGACGATCCGGCCGAGTGCGGTGTCGTCGTCGGGATAGTGCCGGTCGCCCTGGCGGCACAGCACCGGGATCGCGCCGGACGCAAGGCCGCGCAGCACCGCCGCATCCGACACGGGCCGACGCACCGCGTCGTCGCAGTCCAGTATCTCGGCCCGGACCTGTTGCTTGATCCCGCCCCCGCCGTGCGTGTCATGCACCCGACGCCAACGGTCACGGCGGTCGTACTCCAAGCCTCCGCCAGGGAATTCCCCACGCGGAAGGTCCTCACCGGGATATTCACGACCATAACCTTTATTTTCTGCGGATAGTTGGTCACGGTCCGTACAGCGAACCAGAACCGGCCGTTCCGCGCCCAAGAGGTCGGCGCCGGGCCGCAGCCGCCACGCGTCCACCGGCAGGTCGAGCAGCGGGTGCGGCAGAGCGGCGTACAGCGGAACGGGCCGGTCGGGCTCGTCGCAGCGCCGGAACGCCTCGGCGAGCGGCTCGCCGAGGCAGGCGACGAGGTCAGCGAGCGGGGCAGCCTGCCCGTCGTCCAGCCGGATCGCCTCGCCGTCCGGCCGCACCACCGCGACCGACCAGTCGCAGCGGCTGCGATTCCAAGCCAGCTGCTCCACTTCGAGCAGGACGGAGAGCTGGGTAGCGGGCTGGGCCTCGGTCCGAGTGCTGGGGCGGTGCTCGGCGCCGTCGGCGCCGGCCCGCTCGCGTCGACGGTCACCGAGGTGCCGGGCGCGCCTGCGGGCGAGATCGCTGCGGTGGTCGCTGTCCAATCGGGGCGCCGTCCGCTTGATCCACTCCCACAGGGATTGTTCGGCGTCGAACACGAAGGACGTCACCGGACGATCGGCGGTCATGACCCGCATCGCGTACTCGACGACGAGCGGGAGCGCGCCGTCCTGCCGAACGTACTCGTACAACGCACCGAGACCGTCGCGCCAGCCGCGCGGTGCGGGCGACAGGGTGGGAAGCCGGAGGTTCGGCAGCGAGTGGAGGATGTCGAGCAGGTCGTGGATGCTGTCCGGGGGCGGCAGGTCGGCGAGCCTGCCGAGCAGTTCGAGCCGCTCGTGCGGGCTCAGGGTACGGCCCGGGCGGGCGCCCAGATCGGCCTGAAGGTCGGTCCAGGTGGGACGTCCGGAATCGTTGAGCTGCTGGCGGTCTCGGTGGTACCGGTCGTGCGCGTGGCAGACGGCCTGGTACAGGTCGTGCTGGTAGGCGTCGTGATGGCGCAGCTCGTGCCGGTACAGGTCGTGCGGCCGGGCGGTCCGCGCGACCGGGAGGGTGCGCAGCCGCTCGATGCCGATCGACGTGCCGCCCGCCGCGCGGTCCGCGCGTGACTTCAGGACGCCGACGACCTCACCACGCACCGGGTCGATCACGGGCCCGCCGGAGACGCCGAGCGGGAGTTCGTTCTCGCCAAGGCGCATCTGGGCGCCCGCAGACCAGCCACCGATGGTGCCGTGCACGGTCAGGAAGCCGTCCAGCGGCTCCGGCCGCCCCTGGAAGGGGGCCCAGCCGGCGTAGAACACCCGCCCCTCGGTGTAGTGCGGCATCGGCCGCTCGGAGACATAGACACACTCATGGTCCACCGGCTCGCACAGCCGGACAAGGGCCAGGTCAGGGGCAGGCCAGCCGCCCTGGACAGGCTCGTCGACCTGCTCCGGAAGAGTCGCCGCGACCTTGCCGGGTACGGCGCACGGATCATCGTGGGGACCGGACTGGTAGATCACGGTGACCTCGTCCCCTTCCCCGCCGTGGATCACATGTGCACAGGTCAGCACCCAGTTCGGTGCGACGAAGAAGCCGCTGCCGAGGAACGCCCCGACCTCTTCCGGGGCATTCCCGACACCTGTGCGATGGATGCGCACGGTGGCCGCCATCACGAGTTCGCGCAGCGCATGGTGGGCCGGATCCCAGCCCCCCGATGCGCCCCCGTCGTGCCAGCCCGTCACTCCGTGCCCCCAGCCCCCGCCCCCTGGACGCCTCTGTGCACCGGAGCGCCGCCGGATGCGCCCGCGCGCGTGGCCCTGGCCGGTTCCGAAGCGGGTTCCGGCGCCGGGGAGCCGCCACGGCCGGCACGTCCCCCGTGACCGACGCGGCGGCCGTCGTCCGGATCGGGAGGGCCACCCTCTTTCCAGGTCAGCGTCACCGTGAGCGCGGCCTTCGCCTCCCCGTCCGCGAGCAGTCCGACCACCTTCCCGGCCTTCGCGGTCAGCTCGATCCCGAACTCGACGCTCACCTCGTCGGGCCGCACGGCGTGCAGCGGTTCCGCGAGCGACCGCGCAACTCCGGCGACCAGCGAGTGCAGACTCTCGACACTGGCCTCCACCCGCTCCGCCAGACCGGTGTCCGTGAACGACAACTCGCCAGACGGCACGGCCAGTTCCCCGGCCCCTGAGATACGCGCCCACACAGGCGTACCGTCGGGCAGCCGCACCCGCACTATCCGCGTGGCGTCCTGATCCATCTCCACTCCCCCGTTCCCCGTCGCCGCCCCAGCCCCGGGGCCCATGCTCTCCCTGCGCCGCGCCCTTTGTACTCCCCCGCCCCTTCCATGCGGGAAGACGTCGCCGTTTCCCGTCCACGGGGAAAGAGTCCTTCCCTCGCCGAGCGAGCCCTACCCATCACCGACGGCGCGCCTTCGTCCTCCGCGTGGACATCTCAGGGGGGCAGGAGGTCAAGCCGTCCTCTTGATCTGCTTTGAAGGTGGCCGGGACAGTGCTCGAAGATGGGTTCATGACAGGTGAAGCGAGCGAGATCGTTCTGAGCAGGCAGGACCTTCGTGAGGTCACCGCGTTCGCCGCGGCATGTGCGGAGGCAGCGCTCGAGATCTTCAAGGCCGATCAGCCAGACGACTCGCGGCCTCGAGAAGCGGTCGGCGCCGCGTGGGAATTCGCTCGGGGTGGCGAGCGCGGGAAGTCTCTGCGCGACACAGCGTCGGCGGCCCTCAAAGCAGCCAAGAGTACGGACACCGTGGCTGCGCACGAGGCAGCGTGGGCAGCGATGTCCGCAGCGGGTGCCGCCTATCTGCATCCTCTGGCCAAGGCCACCCAGGTCAAACACATCCTCGGAGCCGCCGCCCACGCGGCCAGAGCGGCCGAACTCGTCGCCGGTGACGACCGAAGCGTTGCTGCCGTGCACCTTGAGCGAGCGGTGCATCACGCGACTCCGGTCGTCGTTGACGTACTCAGACGTTTCCCAGTGGCGCCAGGCGGGGGCGGACGAGTTGGTGAGCTGATTCGCCTGCTGGACGCTGATCTTCGTTCACTCACCCTCGTTGAGCGGCTCTCCGTGTCCAGTTGTGGTCGACGCTCGGACGAGGCGGAGGGGTGAAGCCGTAGGGCGAAGGCGCACTGTTCGTCGAACGGCTGCCGCGCCTGAAGGCAGTGGCGGAGCTGGCCCATGAAGCGGCTCAGCAGGTCGCGTCGGACAGCGAAGACCCACAGGAAGCCGGCGTCCGCGACAGCAGCGCACCCCAGACGCTCGGTCTGTCCGCAGAGCCCGCCGGCTCGCGGAATGAAACAAAGGGTCGACCCTGGAGCGGGCTCGCGCCGTGACGATCAACGCCCGGCCGGCCACCGGAAGTTTCGCGGGGCCCACGACACCGCCATTGATCCCACCAGTGGACAGCAGTGCCGGTCTCAGAACGGGTCTCCAGAGCCATGAGGGCCGAAGGCGTTCCATCGCCGGTTGTCGACCGCTCGCCCATCCCTTACGAAGACCGAACCGAGCCGCTTGCACCCGGGATTAGGCTTGGTAGACATCCATCACCGGGCATCCACACGTGCAGGCAGCAGGAGAGCACCCCATGTACTTCACCGACCGTGGCATCGAGGAACTGGAGAAGCGGCGCGGCGAGGAAGAGGTCACCTTCGAGTGGCTCGCGGAACAACTCCGCACCTTCGTCGACCTCAACCCCGACTTCGAGGTCCCGGTGGAGCGCCTGGCCACGTGGCTGGCCCGCCTGGACGACGAGGACGAGGAGTAGGGCTCCTGGGAACGCGCCCCGTCAGGGGCGCGAGAAACTGTGCGACCAGCCCCCACCGGGCCGCAGCCGAGTACGACCCCGCCGGCCCCGGTCGGCCCGCCGGTCAGTCCCGCGGAAACACCGTCTCGTACGACAGCTCCAGCGCCCCGTGCGCCATCAGCACCGCCCCCACCGCGGCCCATCCCACGCTGCGCCGCCGCATCCCCCACGCGGCGGCCGGCAGCCCCACCGCCACCTCGGCCAGGGCCAGCCGACGGGCCCTCGGCACGCCTTCCGCGCCCTGCGCCCCCGACAGCCGGAGACCGGCCCTGGATTCGTCCGTCGACATGACCACACGGTAAGCAATTCATCCACTTACCGCCCGATATGCGCCCCATTCGGACCCCGTCGACGTCAACGTGACCCCCAACCGGCCACCCCCACGGGTGTCTTGACTTCCGACGTCCGCGATATATCGTGTTTCATGGAAGACGCGATATGGCGCGAGCCGTAGCATCGCGTTCGCGTCCGGCCCGAGGAGGTCCGCACCATGCCCAAGTCCGAGTGGTCCGTCGCCGAGCCCGAGAAGCTCGACTTCGACACCCCCGTCAGCGACCTGCACGTCCGCATCGTCAACGGAACAGTCAACGTCGTGGGCACCGACGAGGGTTCCACCCGCCTGGAGGTCTCCCGGATCGAGGGCCCGCCCCTGGTCGTCACCCACGAGGGCGGCACCCTCACCGTGGCCTACGAGGACCTGCCCTGGAAGGGCTTCCTCAAGTGGCTCGACCGCAAGGGCTGGCGGCGCAGCGCGGTGGTCTCCCTCGCCGTCCCGGCGGACACCCGCGTGGAGGTGGGCGTCGTGGGCGCGGCGGCCGTCGTCTCCGGGATCACCGGCACCTCGGTGGTCAAGGGCGTCACCGGCGACACCACCCTGGTCGGCCTCTCCGGCGAGGTCCGCGCGGACACGGTGTCCGGGAACCTGGAGGCCCAGGCGGTCACCGGCAACCTGCGCTTCAACTCCGTCTCCGGCGACCTGACCGTCGTCGACGGCTCGGGCTCCGCCGTGCGCGCGGACTCGGTCAGCGGCTCCATGATCATCGACCTGGACCCGGACGGCCCGACCGACGTCCGGCTGACCAGCGTCTCCGGCGAGATCGCCATCCGGCTGCCGCACCCGGCCGACGCCGAGGTCGAGGCCAACACCGCGAGCGGCACGATCTCCAACGCCTTCGACGGACTGCGGGTGCACGGCCAGTGGGGCGCCCACAAGATCACCGGCCGCCTCGGCGCGGGCACCGGCAAGCTCCGCGCCACCACGGTCTCCGGCTCCATCGCCCTGCTGCGCCGCCCGCCCAAGGAGGACGACGACGAGCGGGCGGCCTGGGCAGCCGAGTCACCCACGGACGCAGCAGAACCGGCCGCCGGCACAACGGACGACACGACCGCCGACACGACGGCCGACACGACCGCGGACTCGACTGACCGCACGACCGACGGCACGACCGACAAGAAGGTGCTCTGACATGCCTCCCGTCTTCGCCCACGGCCGTCTCCGCCTCTACCTCCTCAAGCTGCTGGACGAGGCCCCGCGCCACGGGTACGAGGTGATCAGGCTGCTGGAGGAGCGCTTCCAGGGCCTCTACGCCCCGTCGGCGGGCACCGTCTATCCCCGCCTCTCGAAGCTGGAGGCCGAGGGCCTGGTCACGCACACCACCGAGGGCGGTCGCAAGGTCTATGCCATCACCGACGCCGGCCGCGCCGAACTGGCCGACCGCAGCGGCGAGTTGGCCGACCTGGAGCTGGAGATCCGGGAGTCGGTGGCGGAACTGGCCGCCGAGATAAGGGCGGACGTGCGCGGCGCGGCCGGTGACCTGCGCCGCGAGGTGCGCGAGGCCGCCTCCGAGGCCCGGCACGGCGCGGGCGCCGGGACCGGGGAGTACGGCGACCTCGGCGACAAGGAGTCGTGGCGGGCCGCCAAGGAGGAGATGCGCCGGGTCAAGCAGGAGTGGAAGGAGCAGGCCCGCCGCGCCAAGGACGAGAGCCGCCGGGCCCGTGACGAGGCCCAGCGGGCCCGCCGGCAGGCCCAGGAGGCCCAGGCCCAGGCGCGGGCCCAGGCGCAGGAGGAGATGCAGCGCATCGCCCGCCGGGTGCAGGACCACGTCCAGGACCACTTCGCGCGCGGCGACTGGCCGACAGGGGTCCGTGAGGGCCTCACCGAACTCGCCAAGGAGTTCGGCGACTTCGGCAAGGACTACGGCAAGAACTTCGGCAAGGGCTTCACCACCCGCACCGAGCCGGATCCCGGCACCCGCTCCGAGCCCGGCACCGGCACCGGCACCGGCACCGGCCCGAACCTGCGGAAGCCGGCGCAGGCCCCGGAGTACACACAGACCCCGGAGGACTTCCCGGCGCAGTACGTCCCGGTGTGGGCGCACGGCGACGAGACCGAGACCGGCGACGCGGCCCGCGACCTCGACCGGCTCCTGGACCGCTTCCGCGACGACATCCGCGACGCGGCCCGCGACCACGGAGTCACCACGGACCAGCTCCGGGAGGCCCGCCGCCACCTCTCGACGGCGGCGGCCCACATAGGAGCGCTGCTACGCACCCCGAAGCCCTGAGACCCGGCCCCGCGGATCGGGGCCCCGCCCTCAGGAACCGGTCAGCACGATCTTCCCGAACTGGTCGCCGGACTCCAGCCGTTCGAAGCCCTCACGGGCGCGGTCGAGCGGGAGCAGCTCGTCGATGACGGGACGTACACCGGTGGCGGCGCAGAAGGCGAGCAGGTCCTCCAGCTCGTCCTTGGTGCCCATGGTCGAGCCCACGACCTTCAGCTCCAGGAAGAAGATCCGGGTCAGCTCGGCGTGCGAGGGGCGGTCGCCGCTGGTGGCGCCGGAGATGACGATGGTGCCGCCGGGCCGCAGCGACTTGACCGAGTGGGACCAGGTCGCGGCGCCGACGGTCTCGATGACGGCGTCCACGCGCTGCGGCAGGCGGGCTCCCGGCTCCACGGCCTCGACGGCACCGAGTTCCAGGGCCCGCTTCCGCTTGGCCTCGTCGCGGCTGGTGGCGAAGACGCGCAGCCCCGCGGCCTTGCCGAGCACGATCGCGGCCGTGGCGACACCGCCGCCCGCGCCCTGCACGAGGACCGAGTCACCGGGTCGTACGCCCGCGTTGGTGAAGAGCATCCGGTAGGCCGTCAGCCAGGCGGTCGGCAGGCAGGCGGCCTCGGCGAACGACAGTTCCCTGGGCTTGGGCAGGATGTTCCAGGTGGGCACGGCGACCTGCTCGGCGAAGGTGCCCTGGTAGCGCTCGGTGAGGATGGACCGGGGCTCGTCCGGACCGACCCCGTGCCCGCTCTGCCCGATCACGGAGTGCAGGACGACCTCGTTGCCGTCCTCGTCGACCCCGGCGGCGTCACACCCGAGGATCATCGGAAGCCGGCCCTCGGGAAGACCGACGCCGCGCAGCGACCAGAGATCGTGATGGTTGAGGGAGGCGGCCCGCACCTCGACGGTACTCCAGCCGGCCCGGGCCTCGGGGGCGGGACGTTCCCCCAACTCAAGTCCGGAGAGCGGCTGGTCGCGGTCGATTCGGGCGGCGTAGACGGCGAACATGAAGCCGACGATAGGTTCCCGGGGCCGAGGGCGAAACCGGGGACCGCTGTGACACATACCCTCTTGCGCACAGCGCCCCGCACAAGTGCCCCGCGCACATCGCCCCGTAAGGGGCGCGGGGAACTGCGCGCTCAGCCCCCACGCACCAGCACCCCACGACGCACCCGACGGGCCCTCTGCGGGGGTCTGGGGGCGGCAGCCCCCAGCACACCGGTCACCTCGCAGGCACCCGATCGGGTGGGTGGGTGGGCAAAAAGTGGCCCCGCCCCAAGAGGGCGGGGCCACGAGGGGTCACCGTCGGGCAACCCCCTCGGCCCGCGCAGCCGCGGCCACCGCCGCGGTCACCGCAGGCGCAACCCGCTCGTCGAAGGGAGACGGAATGACATAGTCGGCGGCAAGATCATCGCCGACGACCGCCGCCAGCGCCTCCGCCGCCGCGATCTTCATCCCCTCGGTGATCCGGGAGGCCCGCACCTGGAGCGCGCCCGCGAAGATGCCCGGGAACGCCAGCACGTTGTTGATCTGGTTCGGGAAGTCCGACCGCCCGGTGGCCACGACCGCCGCGTACTTGTGGGCGACGTCGGGGTGCACCTCGGGGTTCGGGTTGGCCATGGCGAACACGAACGCGCCCTCGGCCATCGAGGCGACGGCCTCCTCCGCGACCGTACCGCCGGAGACGCCGATGAAGACGTCGGCGCCGGCCAGCGCGTCCTCCAGGGTGCCCTTGAGCCCGGCCTTGTTGGTGAACCCGGCGACCTGCCGCTTGACCTCGGTGAGGTCGTCGCGGTCGGCGGAGATGATGCCCTTGCGGTCGGCGAGGGCGACGTCTCCGATACCGGCCTCGACCAGCATCTTCGCGATGGCGACCCCGGCCGCGCCGGCGCCCGAGATGACCGCCCGGAGCTGCCCGATCTCGCGCCGGCTGAGCCGCGCGGCGTTCCGCAGGGCCGCCAGGGTGACGACGGCCGTACCGTGCTGGTCGTCGTGGAAGACCGGGATGTCGACGCGCTCCTGGAGCTTGCGCTCGATCTCGAAGCACCGCGGTGCCGAGATGTCCTCCAGGTTGATTCCGCCGAAGGAGGGAGCCAGCCGGACGACGGTCTCCACGATCTCGTCGACGTCGGTGCAGGCGAGGGCGAGGGGAACCGCGTCCACGCCGCCGAACTGCTTGAAGAGGATGGCCTTGCCCTCCATCACGGGGAGGGATGCCTCGGGACCGATGTCCCCGAGGCCGAGCACGGCCGTACCGTCGGTGACGACGGCGACGACGGACGACTTCCACGTGTAGTCGTTGACCAGCTCGGGCTGTTCCGCGATCGCGGTGCACACGCGCGCGACTCCGGGCGTGTACGCGAGGGAAAGGTCGTCCTTGTCACGGAGCGGCACGGTGGCCTGCACGGCCATCTTGCCGCCGCGGTGCAGCGCGAACGCCGGATCGAAGGAATCGAGGGGCTCGGCCCCGCCGTCCTGGTCCGTACTGCCCGACGCGCTGTCGCTGCGAGGATTGACGATCTCCGCTGCCACTTGTCTTACCCCTTAGGTATGCATGGTTTGAGGGTCGGCCACTCCCGGTGAGGGAGTGGGCGGGCACCGCGCAGGGCCCGATCACTGATACGTACGAGTGGCACGTACGAGCACCTGCGCGACGGGCGCGCCGCACACGCGCCCTGAGCCCCGGATGAGGGGTGTAAAGAACCTTCTTACCGGACGGACCGCGCTCACGACGAGTCGAATAGGCGCAAGGTCACATCACGGATGTCGTTGAGAGCCGACAGATGAGCGGCTGGATGACCGGCGGAAGATCACGGGGTGCAGCCCGAGGTGAACCGGCGGTGAACCGAAGATCTTCCGGCCAGAAGGTCGGATTCCCGCAGATGTGCGGGGTGGCGGGTCGGCGAGGGACCGGCCTGACGCGTCACGGGGGTCACCCGTTATCCGATTTTGACATGGTGACACGTCTGCTTGGAGCAATCCCAATGGCAGGATGCCGTAAACCCACGAGGTCGCGACACCCGAAGGTGTGTGTTTCCGTCGACCCATCGGCATATCGACATATCAGACACATCGGTATATCGGCTTGTCCTACCCACTGCCGGAGGAACCCACCATGACCGCAGGCTCCACCCGTCGTACCACCACCTCGCGCTCCCAGATTGCCGCGTTCGGTGCGATCGCGGTCGCAGGCGCCCTGATCCTCACCGGCTGCGGTGACCAGACGGACAAGGGCGGCGACAGCGGCTCCTCCTCGACGTCCTCGGCCCCGCTGGCGAGCAAGCTGCCCGCCGACATCCGCAAGGCCGGTGTGATCAAGGTCGGCTCCGACATCGCCTACCCGCCGGTCGAGTACATGGACAACGGCAAGGCCGTCGGCGTGGACCCGGACATCGCGGACGCGCTGGGCAAGCAGCTGGGCGTGAAGTTCGAGTTCCAGAACGGCAAGTTCGACAACCTGATCGTCGGCCTCCAGGCCAACCGCTTCAACGCGATCATGTCGGCGATGAACGACACCAAGGACCGCCAGGACGGCATCGACTCCGACACCGGCAAGAAGGTCGGCAGCGGCGTCGACTTCGTCGACTACTTCACCGCCGGCACCTCGATCCTGGTCCAGAAGGGCAACCCGAAGGGCATCAAGTCCCTGGACGACCTGTGCGGCAAGGTCGTGGCCCTGCAGAAGGGCACCACGTCCGAGGGCATCGCCAAGGCGCAGAGCGAGAAGTGTACGAAGGACGGCGGCAAGGCCATCGACCTGCAGACCTTCGACACCGACCCCGAGGCGCTGCTCCGGCTGAAGCAGGGCGCCTCCGTCGCCGACCTGAACGACTTCCCGGTGGCCGCGTACAACGCCAAGACGTCGAACAGCGGCAAGGACTTCGAGGTGGTCGGCGAGCAGATCGAGGCCGGCCCGTACGGCATCGCGGTCAGCAAGGAGAACACCCAGCTGCGCGACGCGATCCAGGCCGCCATGGCCGCCATCATCAAGAACGGCGACTACCAGAAGATCCTGGAGAAGTGGAACGTCACGCAGGGCGCCGTGACCGAGTCGAAGATCAACGGCGGCTCCTGAAGCCCGGGCACGACTGAAGGGCCGTCACAGTGACTGACACGGTCGACACACCTCCGGCGCCCTCCGTGCCGCCGGAGCAGATCAAGGCCATCCCGGTGCGCCATTACGGGCGCTGGGTGTCCGGCGTCGTGGTCATCGCGCTCCTGGTGCTGATCGGGATCGCCTTCTCCAACGCGAAGATCAACTACAGCGTCATCCCCGACTACCTCTTCGACCAGGGCATCGTCTCCGGCGCCTGGACCACGCTCTACATCTCGGTCCTCGCCATGGTGCTCGGCGTCGGGCTCGGTGTGATCCTCGCGGTGATGCGGCTGTCGTCGAACCCGGTCACCAGCACGGTGTCCTGGTTCTACATCTGGTTCTTCCGGGGCACCCCGGTCCTGGTCCAGCTGCTGCTCTGGTACAACATCGCGCTCGTCTTCCCCATCCTGAACCTGGGGTTCTACAAGGACGAGATGAACCAGGTGATGACCCCGGTCCTCACCGCCCTGCTGGGGCTCGGCCTGAACGAGGCCGCGTACATGTCGGAGATCGTCCGCGCCGGCATCCAGTCGGTCGACGAGGGGCAGACCGAGGCCTCGCACGCGCTGGGCATGACCCAGGGCCAGACGCTGCGCCGGGTGATCCTGCCGCAGGCCATGCGGGTCATCATCCCGCCGACCGGCAACGAGTTCATCAACATGCTGAAGACCTCGTCGCTGGCCTACGCGGTCCAGCTCCCCGAGCTGATCAAGAAGGCCACGGACATCTCCAGCACTTCGCTGGCGGTCGTCGAGATGTACTTCGTCGCCTGCATCTGGTACCTGTTCCTGACCACGATCTTCAGCATCGTCCAGTACTACATCGAGCGCCGTTACGCCCGCGGCTCCTCGCGCAACCTCCCGCCCACCCCGCTGCAGCGGCTGCGGAGGAATCTGTCCCAGTGGGGTTCGTTCCGTCGCCCGGAGGTGGCCCGATGACCTCTCTCGCCAAGGACATCACCCCGCCGAGCAGCGGCGCCCCGATGGTCAAGGCCGAGGGCGTGCACAAGTCGTTCGGGCTGTCGCACATCCTCAAGGGCATCGACCTGGAGGTGCTGCCGCGCGAGGTGTTCTGCCTGATCGGCCCGTCCGGTTCCGGCAAGTCCACCTTCCTGCGGTGCATCAACCACCTCGAGAAGATCAGCGCCGGCCGTCTCTACGTGGACGGCCACCTGGTCGGCTACCGCCAGCACGGCGACAAGCTCTACGAGCTGAAGGAGAAGGAGGTGGCGGCGCAGCGGCGGGACATCGGCATGGTGTTCCAGCGCTTCAACCTCTTCCCGCACATGACGGCCCTGGAGAACGTCATGGAGGCGCCGGTCCAGGTCAAGCGCGAGTCGAAGGCGTCGGCCCGGGAGCGGGCGCAGCGCCTGCTCGACCGGGTGGGCCTCGGCGACCGTACCGGCCACTACCCGGCGCAGCTCTCCGGCGGCCAGCAGCAGCGCGTCGCGATCGCCCGCGCGCTCGCCATGCAGCCGAAGCTGATGCTCTTCGACGAGCCGACCTCCGCGCTCGACCCGGAGCTGGTCGGCGAGGTCCTGGACGTGATGCGGGACCTGGCCGAGGACGGCATGACGATGATCGTCGTCACGCACGAGATGGGCTTCGCCCGCGAGGTCGGCGACAGCCTGGTCTTCATGGACGACGGCGTGGTGGTCGAGTCCGGCCACCCGCGCGACGTCCTGGGCAACCCCCAGCACGACCGGACGAAGTCGTTCCTGTCGAAGGTGCTGTAGCGGTACGGCGCGAAGGGGGCGGTACGGGGATGCCCGTACCGCCCCCTTCGGTCTGTCCGGCCCTACTTCACGGCGAGCAGCAGTGTGTCCGACGGCGAGCACCACACGGGCCGGGCCTCCCCGAACCCCTTCTCCCGCAGCACGCGCGCGTGCCACTGCGCCGACGGCATGTCGCCGTCCGCGTGCTCCCCGTAGATCTCGAAGCGGCGGGCGGTGGGCCCGGCGAGCACCGGGTCCTGGGCGGCCAGCTGCCACCACTCGGCCCAGTCCAGGGCCCCCGCCGCCTTGGCCTGATCCATACCCCGGTGGCGCCGCGCCCGTTCCGCGGCATTGATCCGGGGCGTGCTGTCGTCGATCATGTGGTCCGCGTTCATGAAGACACCGCCGTCGCGGACGAGTTCCGCGACCTGACCGTAGAGGGCCGCGAGGGGTTCGCTGTGCAGCCAGTGCAGGGCCGTGGCAGTCAGGACGGCGTCGTACGAGTCGTACGGCAGCCGCGCGGTCCACTCCGGGTCCTTGAGGTCGGCGGTGACGAGCGTGACCCGGTCGTCGGCCGCGAAGGTGCCCCCCGCGATGGCGAGGAGGGCCGGGTCGAGGTCGACCCCGGTGCTCACCGCGTCCGGGAAGCGGGCGAGCAGCCGGGCGGTGATGCTGCCGGTGCCGCACGCGAGGTCGAGGACCCGGGGTGCCGTACCGACCAGCGCCTCCACCATGTCGAGCATGATCCGGAACCGCTCCTCGCGGTCCGGCATGTACCACTCCTGCTGCCGGTCCCAGCTCTCCTGCCAGGCGCCCCAGTCGGCCCCGGTCGTGGATGTCGTGGTCATCGGCGCGTCCGTCATGGCAACCCTCCACCGCACAAGTCCCGTAATACCCTGGAAGCACGACCGGCTGTTACCCGACCGCACGACCGACCATAGAGTGCCAGCGTAAGGACTACAAGTGGAACTGGCCTATTACTCGGATTACGCCGTCCGCCTCGTCAACAGCGAGGAACCGGCCCGGGGCAAGGACTCCCTGACCTCGGTCGAGGCCGTCCGTGATCTGTTCGGCGGCAACCAGCAGGCCGCCCGGCGCGCCACCGAGGCCGACCTCACCCGGTTCCGCTCGGTCCGGGCCCGGCTGCGCGCGGTCTTCGAGGCGGCCGACAAGGGCGAGGAGACCCTCGCGGTCGACCTGCTGAACTCACTCCTCCTGGAGTTCCCGGTGAGCCCGCAGATCTCCGGGCACGACTTCCGGGACGAGGACGGCCGCCCGCTGTGGCACATGCACCTGGCCGACCACCCCTCCAACGCCACCGCCGGCTACACGGCGATCGCGGCGATGGGCCTGGCCTTCCACCTCACCGAGTACGGCGTCGACCGGCTCGGCCTGTGCGAGGCAGCGCCGTGCCGCAACGCCTACCTCGACACCTCGACCAACCGCTCCCGGCGCTACTGCTCGGACCGCTGCGCAACCCGCGCCAACGTGGCCGCCTACCGGGCCCGCAAACGCCTGGAGGCGGACCGCCCCGACCGGCCCGAGCGCTCGGCCAGCACCGGCCTGGCGGCCGAGAGCGCCCAGCGGACCACCGCCAGCGGCGAGCGCTGACCGGCCCGCAACGGCCGCCAGCGGAACAGGGCCCGGCCGAGGATCAGCTCCTGCGGCACGGTCCCGTAGTCCGTGCTGTCCCCGCCCGCGTACGCGTTGTCCCCGAGCACCCACCAGCCGCCCTCGCGCGGCTCCACGGCCCGCTTGACGACCAGCAGGTCCTGCTGGAACGGATGACGCAGGACGACGACGTCACCGGCCCGTACCCGGGCCCCGTACCGCACCAGGAGCTGATCCCCCTGGTACAGCGTGGGCACCATGGACGGGCCGGTCACCTCCGCCAGCCCGAAGAGCGCGACGCCCCTCCCCCGCTCGGTCTCCTGCGACAGCTCCGGCATCCCCGGCACCTCCCCGGTCCGTTCCTCCACCAGTCTCAGTCTGACCCTGGACTTTTGTCCTAAGCCCATGGGGGCACTCGCGAAATCGCGCTTCCCAGGGAGTAATGTCCCACCTGAGAAGACGATCACGAGGAAGGAATGCTCCATGCTTTCCCGCCTGTTTGCCCCCAAGGTCAAGGTCAGCGCGCACTGCGACCTGCCCTGCGGTGTGTACGACCCGGCCCAGGCCCGCATCGAGGCGGAGTCGGTGAAGGCCGTGCAGGAGAAGATGGCCGCCAACGACGACCCGCACTTCCAGGCGCGCGCCACCGTCATCAAGGAGCAGCGTGCCGAGCTCGCCAAGCACCACGTCTCGGTGCTCTGGAGTGACTACTTCAAGCCCCCGCACTTCGAGAAGTACCCCCAGCTGCACCAACTGGTGAACGACACCCTGAAGGCCCTGTCCGCCGCCAAGGCGTCCACGGACCCGAAGACCGGCGAGAAGGCCCTTGAGCTCATCGCCGAGATCGACACGATCTTCTGGGAGACCAAGAAGGCCTGACCCCGCGCCTGCTCAGGTTGCGAAGGTCTTCGGCGGGCCGTACCCGGCCCGGCGGAACGCCGCTCACGGCGTTCCGCCGGGATTCGGGTGCGGCCTTGCCGTTCCCTGGGCCGCGAGGTCCCTGAGCGGCTCACCGGTCAGGCGGCACACCCGCCACTCGTCGAGGAAGTCGGCGCCGAGGGACTTGTAGAGGCCGATCGCGGGCTCGTTCCAGTCCAGGACCCACCACTCGAAGCGCTCGAAGCCGCTGCGCACGCAGTGCGCGGCGAGGGCGGCGAGCAGGGCGCGGCCATGGCCGCCGCCGCGGGCCTGCGGCCGCACGTAGAGGTCCTCCAGGTGCATGCTGCGGGTTCCGGTCCAGGTGGAGAAGAGCGGGAACCAGAGGGCGTAGCCGACGACCTCGCCCGTGGTGTCGTCCTCGGCCGTCAGCGCATAGGCCGCGGGGCGGTCGCCGAACAGTGCCTCGCGGAGCTGCTCCTCGGTGGCCCGGGCCTGCTCCACGGCCCGTTCGTACGCGGCGAGTTCGCGGATCATGGCGCGGATCTCGGGGACGTCGTTCTCGGTGGCGGCGCGGATCATGCAAGGGATCATCGGACACCGGGGCGGACCGTGTCCATCCGGCCACGCCCGCTCCCTCGGCGTGCCGCCGGCCGCTTACGGGCGTTCACGAGAGCAACGCACGGGTTGCGGGGCCGGGGTATGACGAAGGGCCGGCCGGATGTCCGGCCGGCCCCTGTCGGGTGACGGGTGCTAGTGCCCGCCGTGGTCGTCCTCGCCGGCCTCCAGCAGGCCGGCCGCCGCGCCCACGACCCGCGGGTCCGGGCTGCCGACGACCTCCTCGTCCTTGTCGGCGTAGTCGAAGCGGGCCAGCACGCTGCGCATGGCCTCGACCCGGGCCCGCTTCTTGTCGTTGCTCTTCACCACGGTCCAGGGCGCGTACTCGGTGTCCGTCTCGCGGAACATCGCGACCTTGGCGGCCGTGTAGTTGTCCCAGAGGTCCAGCGAGGCCAGATCCATCGGGCTGAGCTTCCACTGCCGTACCGGGTCGACCTGGCGGATGGTGAAGCGGGTCCGCTGCTCGCCCTGCGAGACCGAGAACCAGAACTTCACCAGGTCCACCCCGTCGTCCACCAGCATCCGCTCGAACAACGGGGCCTGGCGCATGAAGCGCCGGTACTCGTCGTCCGAGCAGAAGCCCATGACCCGCTCGACGCCGGCCCGGTTGTACCAGGAGCGGTCGAACATCACGATCTCGCCGGCGGTCGGCAGGTGCTCGACGTAGCGCTGGAAGTACCACTGACCGCTCTCGCGCTCCGTGGGCTTCTCCAGCGCCACCACGCGCGCGCCACGGGGGTTCAGGTGCTCCGTGAAGCGCTTGATGGTGCCGCCCTTGCCTGCCGCGTCCCGGCCCTCGAAGACGATGACGATCCGGCGTCCCGTCTCCTTGATCCAGGTCTGCAGCTTCAGCAGCTCGATCTGCTGGAGCCGCTTGTGCCACTCGTACTCCTTGCGCTCCATGCGCTGGGCGTACGGGTAGTTCTCCCGCCACGTGTCGATCGGGGATCCGTCCGGGCGGATGAGTACGGGGTCGTCCGGGTCGCTGTAGTCGACCTTCAGGTCGGCCAGGTCGGACAGCAGGTCCGGCGTCGTCATCCAGTCCTCCTCAGCGGCTTGGTGGGTGTCTGCGGGTCAGTGGAACTGCGGCACGATCAGGTAGATGCCGTACGCCACCACCGCCACGCAGGCGAGGAAGCAGAGCCCCGCCTGGGCGGCGCCGACGGCGCTGGTGCCGCCCTGCTCCTTGGCACCCTCGTAGCGGGCGAGCCCGAGGACGCCGAAGGAGAAGACAACCACCACTGCGAATGTAACTCCGATGCTCACCGCGGTGACCTCACCGAGTGCGGTCCAGTCGATGTTCATGGGAACTCCCTCACTCAGGCAGCACTCAGGCGGCGGTGCCGACGTTGGACGGGGGCGTGGTGCGGACGGCGACCTCGTGGCCGTCGTTGACGTTCTTCGCGTCGATCGGGTTGCGCCGCGACAGCACGACGATGCCGGCCGCGAGCGCGGCGCCGACCAGCGCGACCACGACCGTGCCGAAGTTGCCGCCGTGCTTGACCGCGAACGCGGAGATGCCGCCGACCAGCGCGGCAGAGGGCAGCGTGATCACCCAGGCGGCCACCATGCGGCCGGCGACGCCCCAGCGGACCTCCGCGAGCCGACGACCGACACCCGCGCCGAGGATGGACCCGGAGGCGACCTGCGTGGTGGACAGGGCGAAGCCCATGTGGGCGGAGGTCAGGATGACGGCCGTGGAGGCGGTCTCCGCCGCGAAGCCCTGCGGGGACTGAATCTCGGTCAGGCCCTTGCCCATGGTGCGGATGATCCGCCAGCCGCCGATGTAGGTGCCGAGGGCGATGGCGAGACCGGCGGTGAAGATCACCCAGACCGGCGGTCCTGCGTCGCCCGGGAGCGCGCCGACGGAGATCAGGGTCAGGGTGATGATGCCCATGGTCTTCTGGGCGTCGTTGGTGCCGTGCGCGAGCGAGACCAGCGAGGCCGAGCCGATCTGCCCGAGCCGGAAGCCCCTTGTCACGGAGCCCTCACGGCCGCGGGCGGTGAGCTTGTAGGCGCAGTACGTCGCGATCAGCGCGGCGATGCCCGCCACCACCGGCGAGGCGAACGCCGGGATGATGATCTTCTCGACGACCTTGTCGAAGTTGACCGCGCTGGAGCCCGCGCCGACCCACACGGCCCCGATCAGCCCGCCGAACAGGGCGTGCGAGGAACTGGACGGCAGCCCGACCAGCCAGGTCATCAGATTCCACAGGATCGCCCCGATGAGGCCGGCGAAGATCATCGCCGGGGTCACCTTGGCGTCGTTCACGATGCCGCCGGAGATCGTCTTGGCGACCTCCGTGGAGAGGAAGGCGCCGACCAGGTTGAGTACGCCGCTGATCAGAACCGCTGTCTTCGGTTTGAGCGCGCCGGTCGCGATGGACGTGGCCATCGCGTTCGCCGTGTCGTGAAACCCGTTGGTGAAGTCAAAGGCAAGTGCAGTGACGATCACGACCGCCACGAGGAACGTGATGTGGTCCATTCCTATATGCAAACAAGGACTGGCCAATTGCGCGAGAACCCGAGGCAAACGCACGTCCAAAAACAAACCCCCGTCGTGTGCATGATGTGCGTGCCATGCTGGGCGGGTGACCCCCCTGGAGGACCTGCGGCGGCTGCGCCGGGCGCGCGACCGCATGGACCGCGAGTACGCCGAGCCGCTCGACATGACCGAACTCGCCCGTAGCGCCCTCATGTCCTCCGGTCACTTCCAGCGCAGCTTCCGCAAGGCCTTCGGGGAGACGCCGTACAGCTATCTCATGACCCGGCGGGTCGAGCGGGCCAAGGCGCTGCTGCGCCGCGGCGACCTCACGGTGACCGAGGTGTGCATGGCGGTCGGCTGTACGTCGCTGGGGTCCTTCAGCTCGCGGTTCACCGAGCTGGTCGGGGAGACCCCGAGCGCGTACCGGGCGCGGGACCACGGGGAGAGCACGGTCATCCCGTCCTGCGTGGCCCGGACGTTCACGCGGCCTCGCCGCCGGCCGTACTGACCGCACCGCCAAGCGGACCGGACGACCGCGCCGGACGACCGCGCCGGACGACCGCGGCGTACGACCGCACGCGGCTGCGCGCGTTTCCTCCTAGCCTGGCCCCATGGACGCACAGCTGGACGTACAACTCGCGCAGTGTTTCATCGCCGTCGACGACCACGACAAGGCGCTCGCCTTCTACCGTGACGTCCTCGGCCTGGAGGTCCACAACGACGTGGAGTTCGAGGGGATGCGCTGGGTGACCGTCGGGTCGCCGCGGCAGCCGGGCGTGGAGATCGTGCTGGAGCCGCCGGGCGCCAACCCGGACGCCTCCCCCGCCGACCGGCAGGCCATGGCCGAACTCCTCGCCAAGGGCATGCTGCGCGGGGTGATCTTCTCCACCGCCGACTGCGACGCGCTGTACGAGCGGGTGCGGGAGCACGGCGGCGACGTGATCCAGGAGCCCATGGACCAGCACTGGGGCGTGCGGGACTGCGCGTTCCGGGATCCGGCGGGGAACCTGCTGCGCTTCACGGAACGCCGGGCGACCGAATAGCACACTTACGATCACCGTATGACCATCCGCTGGACGTACGCCTTCGCCGACCGGCCCGCCGCGCACCTCGCCACCGCCCAGGCGTTCTGGACCGCGGTCACCGGCACCTTCCTGTCCGCGCCCCGTGGCGAGGACGACGAGTTCGTGACGCTGCTGCCGGCCTCCGGCGTCGACGCCTGCGTCAAGCTCCAGGGCGTCGGGGCGGGCCCCGGCGGAGCCCACCTGGACCTGTGCGTCGAGGACGTGCCGGGCCTGGTGAAGCGGGCCCGGGATCTCGGTGCGGGGACGGTCGCCGAGCACGACGGGTGGACCGTTCTGCGGTCGCCGGCCGGGCAGTTGTGGTGTGCCGTGTCCTGGCAGGGCGAGTCGGTACGGCCGCCGGTCGTGGCGGGCAGCCGGCTGGACCAGGTCAGCATCGACATCCCGCCGTCCTCCTACGAGGCGGAGACCGCGTTCTGGGCGCAGCTGACCGGCTGGGAGCTGCTGACCGGCGCGCTGCCGGAGTTCCGGGTGCTCAGGCAGCCGGCCGGCCTGCCCGTGCGGATCCTGCTCCAGCGGCTGGCCGGCGAACAGCCCGCCGCCGCCCACCTCGACCTGGCGTGCGCGGACATCCCGGCGACCCGCGCCCGGCACGAGGAACTCGGCGCCGTGCACGTGGCCGACGGCCGCCACTGGACGGTGATGCGCGACCCGGCGGGCGGCGTCTACTGCCTCACCGGCCGCGACCCCGAGACCGGAGGCCTGCCGAGCCGGACAGGCGACCAGGGGCGGGGAACCCAGACCCAAGCCCAGGCCCAGACCCAGACCCAAGCCCAGGCCCAGACCCAGGAACGGGGAGCCCGGGGCTAGGAACGGGGGGCCCGGCTCCAGGGCTCCACGTCCACCACGGCCGTGACCGGTATCGGTCCGTAGACGTGCGGGAACTCCTCACCGCCGGGATCCGGCGCCTCCCACTTCACCGGGGCGCCGACCCGGGCCGGGTCCACGACCAGCACCACCAGTTCGTCCGGGCCGTCGTAGGCGCCGTACAGGAAGGCCGCGATGCGCGGGAGCTGGTCGCGGGTGGAGCAGTGGATGAAACCCTCCTCCTGGAGGGTGCGGCCCCGGGTGGACAGCTCGTAGCGGCCCCGCGCGCGGGCTTCCTCCCACAGGGAGCGCTCGGTGATGTGCAGGATGTTCGGGAGTGCGGTCATGCGCTCACGCTACGGTCCCCGCTCGGCGGGCCCGGGCGGCGGGGGCCTCGGCGGTGCCGCCTCCTGCGGGCCCGGCGGTCCGGTGCGCTCGCCGCAGTGAGGGTTGCGGCAGGGGCCGGGACCCCAGACCGGAACCCAGGCTCCCAGCGTCTTGTGCCGCCGCACCACTCGTTCGACGGGCTGTCCGCAGACCGGACAGACCTGGTCCTGGCTGTCCATTCCCCCAGCGTAGGCCGGGTCCGGCGGCCGTGCCCGCCGCCGGCCGCAAGGCGGCGGGCCCCGCGCACCGTGGGGATGCGCGGGACCCGTCGAGCCGGAGCCCCCGGACAGCCGCGCGGGGTCAGGAGCCGCGCGGTCCCGGGGGCTCCGGGGTCTTCACCTGCTGCGCCGGGTCACGAACTCGGCGAGCGCGAGCAGGCCGCCGGCCGACTCCGGGCCGGGCACGGCACGGGCGAGTTCCTGCATCGCCCGGGCCATCCGGTCGGCCGCCTCGGACTGCGCCCAGTCCCGGCCGCCCGCCCGCTCCACCGCCAGTGCGGTCCGCGCGATGTCGTCGGCGTCGGTCGACGCGTCCGCCGGCAGATGCGGCTCGGCGTACAGCTCGGCGAGGTCGGCGGCGGCCGGGGTGCCGGAGGTGAGGGCCGCGACGACCGGCAGGGACTTCTTGCGGGCCGCCAGGTCCGCACCGGCCGGCTTGCCGGTGCGCCGGGGGTCACCCCATATGCCGATGACGTCGTCGATCAGCTGGAAGGCCAGCCCGGCCTGGCGGCCGAAGCCGTCGAGCGCCGCCACCTCCGCCGCTCCCGCCCCCGCGTACAGCCCGCCCAGGGCGCAGGCGCAGCCGAGCAGCGCCCCGGTCTTGGCCTCGGCCATGGCGAGCACCTCGTCGAGGGTGACCTCGTCGGGCGCCCGGTGCTCCATGGCCGTGTCCGTGTGTTGTCCCGCGCACAGTTCGAGGACGCAGTCCGCGAGCCGGACGGCAGCCGCCGCGGACGCCGGGTGCGGGTCCTCGGCGAGCAGCCTGAGGGCCAGCGCCTGGAGGGCGTCCCCGGCGAGGATCGCGTCCGCGTCGCCGAACACGGTCCAGGCGGTGGGCCGGTGCCTGCGGGAGGTGTCCCGGTCCATGACGTCGTCGTGGAGCAGGGTGAAGTTGTGCACCAGCTCCACGGCCGCCGCGGCCCGTACGGCCGCCGAGCGGGCCGCCGGGCCGCCGAGCGCGTCGGCGGCGGCGAGGACCAGCGCGGGCCGGATGGCCTTGCCCGCGTTGCCGTCCGCCGGGGTGCCGTCCGCGTGCTCCCAGCCGAAGTGGTAGCGCGCGATCCGCCGCATCGGACCGGGCAACGAGGCGACGGCGGTGCGCAGTTCGGGGTCGACGGACGCCCGCACCCGCTCCAGTATCACCGCCGCCTCGGACCCGTCGGGCGACTCCGGCCTCCCCTGCGGCGGCTGCGTGGCACGCTGCTGCCGCTCCGTCACGAACTCGGCCATGGCCTCCCCTTCGCGGAGTGCGCGTACGGTGGCGTCTCCGCCACGGCTCGGCACGTACCCCGAGGGTGTACCCGCCCCGGAGGGCGGGGACACGGCCGCCAAGTGCGGAAACGTCACCTCCAGCGGCCGATCTCGACGTTCTCCAGCACTCCGAGGGCGTCGGGGACCAGTACGGCGGCCGAGTAGTACGCCGTGACCAGGTAACTGATGATGGCCTGCTCGTTGATGCCCATGAAGCGGACCGAGAGGCTCGGCTCGATCTCGTCGGGGAGACCGGACTGCCGCAGTCCGACCACGCCCTGGTTGTCCTCGCCGGTACGCATGGCGATGATCGAGGTGGTCCTGGCCTCGGTGACCGGGATCTTGTTGCAGGGGTAGATCGGGACACCGCGCCAGGTCGGGATGCGGTTGCCGCCGATCTCGACGGTCTCCGGGACCAGTCCGCGCTTGTTGAGCTCGCGGCCGAAGGCGGCGATCGCGCGCGGGTGGGCGAGGAAGAGCTTGGTGCCGCGCCGGCGGCTGAGCAGCTCGTCCATGTCGTCCGGGCTGGGCACGCCGTCGTGCGGCTGCAGCCGCTGGTCGTACTGGCAGTTGCTGAGCAGTCCGAACTCCCGGTTGTTGATGAGCTCGTGCTCCTGGCGCTCCTTCAACGCCTCGACGGTGAGCCGCAGCTGGTGCTCGGTCTGGTTCATCGGCTGGTTGTAGAGGTCGGCCACGCGGGTGTGGATGCGCAGCACGGTCTGGGCGATGCTCAGCTCGTACTCACGCGGCCGGGCCTCGTAGTCGACGAAGGTGTGCGGGATGTCGGGCTCGCCGCTGTGGCCGGCCGCGAGGGCGACCTCCTTCTCGCCGTACTTGTTGGTGCGCTGCTCGGGGATCGCGCGCAGCTGCTGGAGGTGCTCGCGCAGCGAGTCGGCGCGCTCGGCGACCTGCTCGAAGTCCTGCCGGGACAGGGTCAGAACGGTGCAGGCCGTGTCCGCGCGGGCGGTGTACTCCCAGATGGCGTCCGGGTCGATCAGGCCCTGCTCGCCGAAGTACGAGCCGTCGGCGAGGACACCGAGCACCGCGTCGTCGCCGTAGGGGCCGGTGCCGATCTTCTCGACGCGGCCGTGGGCCAGCAGGTGGACCTCGTCCGTGCCGTTGCCGAACGAGGCGATGACCTCGCCCGGGGCGAAGTCGCGCTGCCGGCAGCGCTGGGCCAGCTCGGCCAGCACCTCCTCGTCCTCGAACGACCGCAGGATGGGCAGCTCGCCCAGCTCCGCGGGGATGACCTCGACACGGTCGCCGGTCTTCAGGAACGTGATACGGCCGTCGCCGACCGTGTAGGTGAGCCGCCGGTTCACCCGGTACGTACCGCCCTGGACATCGACCCAGGGCAGCGTCCGCAGCAGCCAGCGGGAGCTGATCTCCTGCATCTGGGGCGCGGACTTGGTCGTGGTGGCCAGGTTCCGCGCTGCCGCCGTGTCCAGAGACTGCTGCGGCTTGCCCTGATCCGTGCGGACCTCTTCGCCTACCGACATAAGGAAATGCCCTCCCATACCTGCGCGGGTGCCGAACTGCCCACGCATCGGTCTCACGGGCCACCCTGTCATCACGGAGCGTGCCGGACCATTACCCGAAAGAGCGGGAATAGATCATCGCACTACTGGGCATGCCGACATATCACCTCATCGCTCACCCCTTGATATGCCGACTTGTCTGGATTGACTCGCACGGGATCCGAACATCCCTGAACAGGGCTGGCCCGGTAGGCCCGACTTCTGTAGAAAGCGAAGAAGATCTGGAAGATTCGGATAGTTCGGACGCGAAGGAGGCAGTCATGGCCCCACCCATGTCCGCGGACGCTTTCCTCGACGCGCTGCGGGACGAGGGCGTCACGGTCGTCGAGGTCGGCGACTGGAGGGACCACAACCGGAACCACAAGGGCCCCTGGGGCCCCGTCCACGGTGTGATGATCCACCACACGGTGACGCACGGCACCGAACCCACGGTCCGGATCTGCCGCGACGGCCACCCCGGTCTCCCCGGCCCGCTCTGCCACGGCGTCATCACCAAGGACGGCACGGTCCATCTCGTCGGCTACGGCCGCGCCAACCACGCGGGGCTGGGCGACGACGACGTGCTGCGCGCGGTGATCGCGGAGAAGAGGCTGCCCCCGGACAACGAGGCGAACACCGACGGCAACCGGCACTTCTACGGCTTCGAGTGCGAGAACCTGGGCGACGGCGTGGACCCCTGGCCCGAGGCCCAGCTGGAGGCGGTCGAGAAGGTGGCCGCGGCGGTGTGCCGGCGGCACGGCTGGTCGGAGCGGTCGGTGATCGGGCACCTGGAGTGGCAGCCGGGAAAGGTGGACCCGCGCGGCTTCTCCATGTCCTGGCTGCGCGACCGCGTCGGGGAGCGGCTGAAGTGAGCCCGCACCGGCGCCCCGGGCGACAATGACCACGTGACCAGCGCCGACATACCCGCCCCCCCGGCTCCCCTCCCCGCTGGAGGCGGTGGCCGACGACCGTTTCACCCGGCACGGCGTCCGCCTCCTCCTCAAGCGGGACGACCTGATCCACCCGGAGCTGATCGGCAACAAGTGGCGCAAGCTGGTCCCGAACATCGAGGCGGCGGCCGGCCGGCCCGTCCTCACCTTCGGCGGGGCGTACTCCAACCACCTGCGCGCGACGGCCGCCGCGGGCCGTCTCCTGGGCTTTGCGACGGTGGGCGTGGTGCGGGGCGAGGAACTGGCCGCCCGGCCGCTCAATCCGTCGCTGGCGCGGTGCGCCGCCGACGGGATGCGGCTGCACTTCGTCGACAGGTCGACGTATCGGCGCAAGGCCGAGCCGGAGGTGCTGGCCGGTCTGCTGCGGGCGGCGGGGGCCGAGGACGCCTACGTGGTGCCGGAGGGCGGCAGCAACGCGGACGCGGTACGCGGCTGCCGCGCCCTCGGCGCGGAGCTGCGGGGACGCGCCGACGTGGTGGCGATCGCCTGCGGGACCGGAGGCACGCTGGCCGGACTGGCCGCCGGGCTGGGGGCGGAGCAGCGGGCGCTGGGGGTACCGGTGCTCCGGGGCGGGTTCCTGGCCGGCGAGATACGGCGGTTGCAGACGGAGGCGTTCGGGGAGCGGCGCGGGCGGTGGTCGCTCGACGAGCGGTTCCACTTCGGCGGGTACGGGCGTACGACACCCGAACTCGAGACCTTCGCCGAGGATTTCGAGGAGCGGCACGGGGTGCGGGTGGAGCGGCTGTATGTCGCCAAGTTGCTGTACGGACTTGTCGAGCTGGCGCGGGAAGGCGCCCTGGGGCGGGAAGTGGCCGTCGCGGCGGTGCTGACGGCCTGACCTGCGTGCGGCCTCGGGACCGCGCGCCGGACGTCACTCGGCCTCCCGGTACGCGGCGGCCTCCTCCAGGTCCAGCCGACGCAGCAGGGTGCGCAGCATCTCGTCGTCGATGTAGCGGTGGTCGCGGAGCCGGACGAAGACCGTGCGCTCGGCGCTGATCATCTCCCGGGAGAGGCGGCGGTAGGTGTCGTCGACCGATTCGCCGGTGACCGGGTTGGTCTGGCCGAGGCGCTCCCAGACGGCGTTGCGGCGGCGCTCCAGGACCGTGCGCAGGCGGTCGGCGAGCGGCGGGGGGAGGTCGTTGCGGTCGTCCGAGAGGAGTTCGTCGAGGCGGGTCTCGGCCGCGCGGGAGGCCTGGGCCTGGGCGTTCGCCTCGGCGAGCGTCTCGGCCTGGGAGTCCCGGGCCGGGAACTTCATCAGGCGGATCAGCGGGGCCAGGGTGAAGCCCTGCACCACGAGGGTGCCGATGACCGTCGTGAAGGTCAGGAACAGGATCAGGTTGCGCTGCGGGAAGGGGTCGCCGCCGTGCACGGTGAGCGGGATCGAGAAGGCGATGGCCAGCGAGACCACGCCCCGCATGGCCGCCCAGGCGGTGACCGCCGGACTCCTCCAGGTGGGGTTGTCCTCCCGCTCGCGGATCCGCCGGAACAGCAGCCGCGGCAGGAAGGCAGCCGGGTACATCCAGACGAACCGGGCCGCCACCACGACCAGGAAGAGGGCGAACGCGTACCAGGCGGCGTCGATGCCCTCGTAGGCGCCGAGGCCCTTGAGGACGACCGGCAGCTGCAGGCCGATCAGCGCGAAGACCGCCGACTCCAGCACGAACGCCACCATGCGCCACACCGCCTCCTCCTGGAGGCGGGTGGCGAAGTCGACCTCCCAGGCACGGTGGCCGAGGTAGAGGGCGACCACGACGACCGCCAGCACGCCGGAGGCGTGGAACTGTTCGGCGACGCTGTAGGCGACGAACGGGATCAGCAGCGACAGCGTGTTCTGGAGCAGCGGCTCCTTCAGGTGCGTGCGCAGCCAGTGGATCGGCACCATCAGCACCACGCCGACGATCACGCCGCCGATCGCGGCCAGCAGGAACTCCCCGATCCCGGCGGCCCAGGAGGCGCCCTCGCCGACGGCCGCCGCGACGGCCACGCGGTAGGCGGTGATCGCCGTGGCGTCGTTCAGCAGGGACTCGCCCTGCAGGATCGTGGTGAGCCGGGACGGCAGCCCGACCCGGCGGGCGATCGCGGCGGCGGCGACCGCGTCCGTGGGCGCCACGACCGCGCCCAGCGCGAGCGCCGCGGGCAGCGGCAGCCCGGGCACGATCAGGTAGGCCGCCCAGCCGACGACGAAGGTCGCGAAGAGCACGTACCCCACCGACAGCAGCGCCACCGGCCGCATGTTCGCCCGCAGGTCGAGGTACGAGCTCTCGGTGCCCTCCTTGTACAGCAGCGGGGGCAGCACCAGCGGCAGCACGATCTCCGGGTCGAGGGTGTAGTCGGGGACCCCGGGGACGTAGGACACCAACAGGCCGACCGCGACCAGCAGCAGCGGCGCCGGCACCGGAGTGCGCCGGGCCGCGCCCGCGATCGCGGCGCTCCCCGCCACCAGCAACAGCAGTGGCATCACGTCCATGGTCCTCGCCCGCCCTCGTTTTTCGCGCGGCCACCCGCACACCCGTCGTAATCTGGCAATCATGAAACAGTGCACGCACCGCGACGCGCTGCCGCTCCCGGAACCCGAGCCACAGAACGAGACCTGCCCGGAGTGTCTCGTCAAGGGCTGGCATCCGGTGCAGCTGCGGATCTGTCTGACCTGTGGCCATGTCGCCTGCTGCGACTCGTCGCCCGGAAGACATGCGACAGGCCACCACGAATCGTCCGGTCACCCGATAATGCGGACCTACGAGCCCGGCGAGGACTGGCGCTGGTGCTTCGTCGACCACGTGCTCGTGTGACACTGCACTACGGCTGCTGAAGACCACAGCACCGACGGTTCGACGGTTCGACGCCGGGGTACGTCAACCCGGCGCGCGCTCTTCCCAATTGGGCAAGGCAGACCTCTAGACACGGAGCGTATCCACAGGTTTACTGTGAGTGACGCCAGGGGGTTGGGGTCCCGGGGACAGAAAAGTTCGGAGCGCGGTAGCGTCACCGCTGAACCACGTAGTGCGTTACCCCGGGGGGCGACCCTCGGCCCCGAAAAGCTTGTACCACCATGGAGGTGAGGGTGTCCCAGATCGCAGGCGAGCCCGCGACCCAGGACTTCGTGGAAGTCCGGCTGCCGGCTGCGGGTGCCTACCTGTCGGTGCTGCGCACGGCCACGGCCGGTCTCGCCGCCCGCTTGGACTTCACCCTGGACGAGATCGAGGATCTGCGCATCGCTGTCGACGAGGCGTGCGCGATCCTGCTCCAGCAGGCCGTTCCCGGCTCGGTGCTCAGCTGTGTCTTCCGCCTCGTCGACGACTCGCTGGAGGTCACGGTCTCCGCTCCGACCACGGACGGCCACGCCCCCTCGCGCGACACTTTCGCCTGGACCGTGCTCTCGGCCCTGGCGGGCAAGGTCTCGTCGGCCGTCGACGAGGACAAGACCGTGTCGATCAGCCTCTACAAACAGCGCGGCGCGGGACCCGGGCCGGCGTGAGGAACGGGGACGGGCCGGTGCGGGACGAAGAACGCGGCACACGGGAGCTGCCGACCGGGGGCGAAGGCCCCGGGGCCGGCTCCCGCCGCATGGCTGACGGCATCGACGGCATCCCGGAACAGGCCAGGCCGCACCCGGAGGACCCCTCCGCGCAGGCCGGTCTGGAGGGTGCCGCGCAGAGCGCTCCCCCGGAAGGGCGGAACGGGGTCGCGGCCCCGCACCGAGCCGGGGCGAAGGCTCGCGGAAGGGCGACGGGCGGGACGATGAGCGAGCACGAGCGATACGCCGAGGACGAGGCGCTGGCCGCGGAGGTGGTGCAGGCGACCCAGCACGAACCTCAGGACCGCGGCGCCCAGGACCGCAGCGGCGCTCGCGCCCTGTTCGTCGAGCTGCGCGCGCTCAAGGAGGGCAGCGCCGAGTACGCGGAGCTGCGCAATCGGCTGGTCCGGATGCATCTGCCGCTCGTGGAGCACCTCGCGCGCCGGTTCCGCAACCGCGGCGAGCCGCTGGACGACCTCACCCAGGTCGCCACGATCGGCCTGATCAAGTCGGTCGACCGGTTCGACCCGGACCGGGGCGTGGAGTTCTCGACGTACGCCACCCCGACCGTGGTCGGCGAGATCAAGCGCCACTTCCGCGACAAGGGCTGGGCCGTCCGCGTCCCGCGCCGTCTCCAGGAGCTGCGGCTCGCGCTCACCACCGCCACGGCGGAGCTGTCCCAGCAGCACGGCCGCTCCCCCACGGTGCACGAGCTGGCCGAGAAGCTGGCGATCTCGGAGGAGGAGGTCCTGGAGGGCCTGGAGTCGGCCAACGCGTACTCCACGCTGTCCCTGGACGTCCCCGACACCGACGACGAGTCGCCCGCGGTCGCCGACACCCTCGGTGCGGAGGACGAGGCCCTGGAGGGCGTCGAGTACCGCGAGTCCCTCAAGCCCCTCCTGGAAGACCTCCCGCCCCGCGAGAAGCGGATCCTTCTCCTCCGCTTCTTCGGCAACATGACCCAGTCCCAGATCGCCCAGGAGGTCGGCATCTCCCAGATGCACGTCTCCCGCCTGCTGGCGAGGACCTTGGCACAGCTACGGGAGAAGCTGCTGGTGGAGGAGTAGTTCTCAGCGCCCCGCAGATCAGCTACTACGCCCGGGCCCCTTGATCCCGAGGGCCTGGGTGGTAGCCGAGTTCACCAGCAGCACCAGCGAAGCCACAGCCACCACCGCCAATACGATCCCCACCGGAATCGCCACGCTGTCGGCCTGCAGCAGGTTGTAGGCCACCGGCAACGCCATGATCTGCGTGATCACCGCGGGCCCCCGGCTCCAGCTCTTCCGCCGCAGCAGCCCCCGCGCAGCGACCAGCGGCAGCAGTGCCAGCACGACGACGGTGACGCCCCCGGTGATCGCCTGCCCCCGGTCGTCCGGATCCCCGGTGACCCCGAGCACGGCCAGCCACACCCCGCCGACCAACAGGGCGAGCCCTTCCAGCCCGACCAGCGCGGCGGCATACGTCAGCCGCGGCGGACGGGGCGCCTCGATTCCGTCGGTCTTCTCAGCCGCAGGTGCTTCACTCACCCCAGCAGGGTAGCCCTCGGCCGGCACCCGTAAGTGTCGAGGCTCACGCCCCTCTCTCTTACCGGATCCCTAACTCGGTCTGGGATCGGTACTTTCCAGTAGGTACGCTGCAATCCATGCGTGCACTTCTCGTGGTCAATCCGGCGGCAACCACCACAAGCGCACGTAGGCGCGACGTCCTCATCCACGCGCTCGCGAGCGAGGTGAAGCTGGAGGCGGTCACCACCGAGTACCGCGGCCACGCCCGCGACCTGGCGCGACAGGCGGCGGAGAGCGACGACATCGACCTCGTCGTGGCGCTCGGCGGCGACGGCACGGTCAACGAGGTGGTCAACGGTCTGCTCCACGACGGACCCGACCCGGACCGGCTGCCCGGCCTCGCCGTGGTCCCCGGCGGCTCCACCAACGTCTTCGCCCGGGCCCTCGGCCTGCCGAACGACCCGGTCGAGGCCACCGGCGACCTGCTGGACGCACTGCGCGAGAAACGCGAGCGATTCGTCGGCCTCGGCCTGACCGCCGGCACGCCCGGCACCGAGGACGAGGCAGTCCCGGCCCGCTGGTTCACCTTCAACGCGGGGCTCGGTTTCGACGCGGGTGTGGTCGGCCGGGTCGAGCAGCAGCGCGAGCTCGGTAAGAAATCCACGCACGCGCTGTACGTTCGTCAGGTCGTCCGGCAATTCCTCGGCGAGCAGCACCGCCGGCACGGGACGATCACCCTGGATCGGGCCGGCGCCGACCCGATCACGGATCTTGTCGTGGCGATAGTCTGCAACACCTCGCCCTGGACGTATCTCGGCAATCGTCCGATGTACACGTCACCTAAGGCCTCGTTCGATAAGGGCATCGACGTACTCGGTCTCAGCCGCCTGTCGACGGCCGCGGCTGCCCGGTATGGCACGCAGTTGCTCACTTCGTCCCCCGAGAAGGGACCCCACGGCAAGCACGCGGTGTCCCTGCACGATCTGGACCAGTTCACCTTGCATTCGAAGGTGCCCCTACCCCTCCAGATGGACGGCGACCACCTAGGACTGCGTACGAGCGTGACGTTCACAGGCGTACGCCGCGCACTGCGTGTGATTGTGTGAGCGGAACGGGCTAAAGTCCTTTCACTCGAACGTTTAGGCCAGGATCCACCCCATGGAAGTACGGCTGTGACCCAGTCGACACCGAGGAATCAAAAAAAACTTTCCGGAAGGGGTTGTATCCGTCGCTGAGGTTTGCGAGGCTCTACGTGGCGGTCGGGACAGCCCGCAACACCGGCGTCCACTGATCACCGGAATCCCCCTTCAACTCACAGGACCCCTGCCAGGGAACCTGGCGGTCGGCCCTTCACTTGTTGAGGGATTCGTGAAAGCGTTCACATTCACAAGCAACGTGCATGTAATACCAAGGAGAGGTAGCAGCCATGGACTGGCGTCACAACGCCGTTTGCCGCGAGGAAGACCCCGAGCTCTTCTTCCCCATCGGCAACACTGGTCCTGCGCTGCTGCAGATCGAGGAAGCCAAGGCCGTCTGTCGGCGCTGCCCCGTTATGGATCAGTGTCTGCAGTGGGCGCTCGAGTCCGGCCAGGACTCCGGTGTCTGGGGTGGTCTCAGCGAGGACGAGCGTCGCGCGATGAAGCGCCGTGCCGCCCGCAACCGGGCCCGTCAGGCCACCGCCTGACAGTCCCACCCCTGGTGACAGCCTGAGCTTGGCGGCGCGCACAGCGAGTGCGCATCTCCCGCCCCCGAGCCGCAGCGCGCAGTACCCCCGATGCGCTTAGCAGTTGAGCAGCAACGAGCGATCAGCCCCGGACCCACCAGGTCCGGGGCTCTTTGCTGTCCGGAAGGTTCACTTCTGCGGGCGCACCGGCAGGTCCAGGATCACCCGGGTGCCCCGCTCCGGCGCCGGCACCATGTCGAACGTGCCGCCCAACTCGCCCTCCACCAGCGTCCGTACGATCTGCAGACCGAGGTTGCCGGAGCGGTGCGGGTCGAAGCCCTCGGGCAGGCCGACGCCGTCGTCCTGGACGGTGACGAGCAGCCGGGCCTCCTTGGTGGTGCCGCCGCGGACCGCCGCGACCTCCACGGTGCCGGTCTCGCCCTCGCGGAAGCCGTGTTCCAGTGCGTTCTGCAGGACTTCGGTGAGCACCATCGACAGCGGGGTGGCCACCTCGGCGTCGAGTATCCCGAAGCGGCCGGTGCGCCGGCCCGTGACCTTGCCCGGCGAGATCTCGGCGACCATCGCCAGGACCCGGTCGGCGATCTCGTCGAACTCGACGCGCTCGTCCAGGTTCTGAGACAGCGTCTCATGCACGATCGCGATCGAGCCGACCCGCCGTACGGCCTCCTCCAGGGCCTCCCGGCCGCGCTCCGACTCGATGCGCCGGGCCTGGAGGCGCAGCAGCGCGGCGACCGTCTGGAGGTTGTTCTTCACCCGGTGGTGGATCTCCCGGATGGTCGCGTCCTTGGTGATCAACTCCCGCTCGCGCCGCCGCAGTTCGGTGACGTCCCGGAGGAGCACCAGGGAGCCGATGCGGGTGCCCTTGGGCTTGAGCGGGATCGCCCGGAACTGGATGACGCCGTCCTCGGACTCGATCTCGAACTCGCGCGGCGCCCAGCCGCTGGCGAGCTTGGCGAGCGCCTCGTCCACGGGCCCCTTGGTCGGGGCGAGTTCGGCTGTGGTCTGGCCGAGGTGGTGGCCGAGCAGGTCGGCGGCGAGGCCGAGCCGGTGGTAGGCGGAGAGGGCGTTCGGGGAGGCGTACTGGACGATGCCGTCGCCGTCCACCCGGATCAGGCCGTCGCCGACGCGCGGGGAGGCGTCCATGTCGACCTGCTGGTTCGGGAAGGGAAACGATCCGGCAGCGATCATCTGCGCGAGGTCCGAGGCGCTCTGCAGGTAGGTGAGCTCCAGGCGGCTCGGGGTGCGCACGGTCAGCAGGTTGGTGTTGCGGGCGATGACCCCGAGGACCCGGCCCTCGCGCCGTACCGGGATGGACTCGACCCGGACGGGGACCTCTTCGCGCCACTCCGGGTCGCCCTCACGGACGATCCGGCCCTCGTCCAGGGCGATGTCCAGCATGGGCCGTCGGCCGCGCGGGACCAGGTGGCCGACCATGTCGTCCTGGTAGGAGGTCGGGCCGGTGTTGGGCCGCATCTGCGCCACGGAGACGTACCGGGTGCCGTCCCGGGTGGGGACCCACAGGACCAGGTCGGCGAAGGAGAGGTCGGAGAGCAGCTGCCACTCCGAGACCAGCAGATGGAGCCACTCGAGGTCGGAGTCGTCGAGGGCGGTGTGCTGGCGGACCAGTTCGTTCATGGAGGGCACGTCTGTGAGCGTACCTGGCGGTATGTGGATGGCCGAAAACCGGCGGGGACGCGAGGCGGGGCGGGCCCGGAGACACCCGCGGGCCGCGGCGCCTGGGAGGGACCCTCAACCCTCCCGGCACCGCAGCCCGGAGCAGCAACGGCCGCGGGGTGTGCGGTCCCGGTCGGCCGAAGGTGAGGATCCGGGGCAGTCAGGGCAGAGAGCTCCGGTTCCTCGGTCCGCCTTCCTGTGCGGGGAAGACGGAAGAGTGCGACTGTGCCGTGCGGCTGATGCCGTACGCGTTCAGCCCTCGTACGCAATTGTGGACTAGACCACGGTGTGTGTCCATGCGTTGGAGACTGTTCACAGTTGATGCGATCGCAGCGTAGCCCGCCGGGGACGGCCGTGGGGCCGGATGTCCGGGGCAATTTCCCGCGACCCGGCAGGGATGCGACCCCCGCCGTGGAAATTTTCCTCAATTCACCCTATCTGACGCATTCACGTAACCTCGCACTTATCCCCTTTTCCTGCACCCGGCCCGGGGCGACGGGGGTCGGTTCTGTTAGATTGGTCCCATCAGATTGGTCTAAACCACATAGACCTTCCAGACCCTCCAGCCCTCTTCAGAACGGCAGGCCCAGCGTGGAAGTTGTGATCGTTCCGGACGGCGCCGCGGGTGGCGAGCTGATCGCCGAGGCCATGGCCCGGCTGCTCCGGCACAAGCCGGCCGCGCTGCTCGGGGTGGCCACGGGCTCGACCCCGCTCCCCGTCTACCAGGCGCTCACCGCCAAGGTCCGCGCCGGCGCGGTGGACGCCTCGCGGGCACGGATAGCCCAGCTCGACGAGTACGTGGGGCTGCCGGCCGACCATCCGGAGTCGTACCGGTCGGTGCTGCGGCGCGAGGTGCTGGAGCCGCTCGGGATCGGGATGGACGCGTTCCTCGGCCCGGACGGCGCGGCCGAGGACGTGCAGGCGGCCTGCGAGGCGTACGACGCGGAGCTGGCGATGGCGGGCGGCGTGGACCTGCAGCTGCTCGGGATCGGGACCGACGGGCACATCGGGTTCAACGAGCCGTGCTCGTCGCTGGCCTCGCGGACCCGGATCAAGACGCTGACCGAGCAGACCCGGGTCGACAACGCGCGGTTCTTCGACGGGGACATCACGCAGGTGCCGCACCACGTCATCACCCAGGGGATCGGGACGATCCTGGAGGCCCGGCACCTGGTGCTGCTGGCCACGGGTGAGGGGAAGGCGGACGCGGTCGCGGCGACGGTGGAGGGGCCGGTCGCCGCGGTGTGCCCCGCGTCGGCGCTGCAGTTGCACCGGCATGC